>CAJCJE010000566.1 GCA_903970565.1 Candidatus Melainabacteria bacterium
GCGAGTTCGGTGGCCAGCGCGGCGTCCCGACCGGTGATCCGGCGCTGCCGCAGCAGGCCGGGCAGCACCAGGTTGGCGTAGGCGTCGCGTTCGCGGACCGCGCGCATGGTGTCCAGCGCGGCGAGCCTCGCCGGATCTTCGACCGGGGGCCGGCGTGGCCCGGCCTGGCGGCCCGGCGGATGCGGCGTCCTCGGTCGAGACGGGCGCCGCCGTGGTGTCGTCACTTCTGCTCCTAACTCGACTCACCCTTGTCCGGGCAGGCCCAGGTTGCTTCAGGTCAGGCGCTCGCCTGGTTCGATCCGGATGCCCCGGGCCCAGTCCGTGGCGGCCATCCGCTTCTTGCCGGCGGCCTGCACGTCGCCCAGCGCGACCGGGCCGGTCGCGGTGCCGACCAGCACCCGCTTGCGCTGCACCAGCAGCGCACCGGCCGGCAGCGGGTCGGCCTCCGCCGGGACGGCCTCGGCCCCGACCGGGGTCACCGGGCCGAGCTTGATCCGATCCTCGCGGAACACCGCCCAGCCACCCGGCTCCGGGGTCACCGAGCGCAGCAGCCGGTCGACCGCCTGCGCGGGGGCGGTGAAGTCAACGTGCGCGTCGTCCACGGTCACCTTCGGGGCGTAGCTGGCACCGTCGGCAGGCTGCTCCTGGGCACGCAGCCCGTCCGCGGCGATTCCGTCCACCGTATCCACCAGCAGTTGCGCGCCGACAACGGCCAGCCTGCTGAGCAGTTCCCCGGCCGTCTCGCCGGCCCCGACCGCGACGGTGACCATGCCGAAGGTGGGGCCCGCGTCGAGTTCCTTGACGATCTGGAAGGTGGTCGCGCCGGTGATCTCGTCCCCGTGCCTGACCGCGGCCTGTACCGGCGCGGCACCGCGCCAGGCCGGCAGCAGGGAGAAGTGCAGGTTGACCCAGCCGTGCGCGGGGATCACCAGCGCCGAGGTGGGCAGCAGCGCGCCGTAGGCGACGACCGGGCAGCAGTCCGGGGCGATGTCGGTGAGCCGGGCCAGGAAGTCCGGGTCGCCGGCTTTGCGCGGGGTGAGTACCTCGATGCCGTGCTCGTCGGCCAGCGCGCCGACCGGTGACCGGTGCACGGCCTGGCCTCGCCCGGCGGGCGCGTCCGGACGGGTGACGACGGCGACGACCTGATGGTCCGGCGAATCCAGCAGTGCGCGCAGTGAGGGCACCGCCGCGTCGGGGGTGCCAGCGAAGACCAACCTCATCTCAGCCGTTACCGCCAAACAATGCGTGCGGGCTCTGTTTGACGACCGGCAGCCCGCCGTCGAACCATTCGGCCTGCCGGATCTCCTTCAACGCCTGTTTGCGGGTTGCCGCGTCCAGCCGGTCGAGGAACAGCACTCCGTCGAGGTGGTCGGTCTCGTGCTGGATGCACCGGGCCAGCTTCTCGGTGCCCTCCACCGTGACCGGCTCGCCGTCCAGGTTCCATCCGGTGGCCACGACGTGCTCGTGGCGCCGGCAGTCCCAGGCCAGGCCGGGAATGGACAGGCAGCCCTCCGGGCCTTCCTGGTAGCCCTCGCCGAGCACGTTCCAGGTCGGGTTGACCAGATGGCCGTGCTGGTCGTCGCTGATGTGGTAGGTGAAGACCCGAAGGCCCACCCCGATCTGCGGTGCGGCCAGGCCCGCGCCGCCCTGTTCCTTCATGGTGTCGAACAGGTCCTTGACCAGAATCCGAAGTTCCTTGTCAAAATCGACGACCTCGGCTGCCGGGGTGCGCAGCACCGGATCGCCGAAGAGCCGGATCGGCTGCACCGTCACGCTGGGAAACTCCTTCGACCCGCTTGAAGACACGTACCGCCCATTCTAGGCGAGGGCACCAACCGTGATCAGTACTCGGTATCGATACCGGTCCGAGGCCGATGGTGGTATCCCCTCGCGGGCCGCCGCCGTGTTCGTCAGACGTGGCGTCGGCTCAGAGGTCGGCGTCGGTGCCCAGCAGGACGGCCAGCGCCAGGGCGACCGCGAGGTTGCCGACGAACCGGCCCGCGGTGCGCAGCGCACTGCCGACCGCATTGCCGACCGCGTTGCCGACCGCGTTGCCGACCGCGGGGGCGACCAGCGCGTGGTCATCGGTGGGGGCGGTCCGGCTGATGCGTAGGGCCGGGGTGGCGATCGTGGTGGTGGTCATGGTGTCCTCCGTGTCGGTCTGACACCAGAATCGCTGGTAGACCCCTGTTCGCGCGTCGGACCAGGGTCTTGACCTCGCGTCAGACCTTCACCGTCGCGGAGCGTTCCGAGGTCATCCTCAGGTCGTACCCGACCCGCAGACACGCCTGACCGGCCGGCCGCCTAGACCAGTTCCAGCGGATCGAGCTGGACCCGGACCGGGTCGGTCTCCTTGCGCGCGGTGCGCATCGCGATCCCCGCGAACAGCGCGGCGGCCAGGGCCCCACCCTGTTCGCGGGGGGCCCGGATCAGGGCCCGTTCGCGCTCCTGGGGTTGCGCCCCCGACGGACCGGTGAGTGGCGCCTCGATCGGCACCGGGCCGAGGATTTCGGCGGTGTCGGGCAGCCGCAGCGAGTCGAGCAGGTCGCCGAGCGCGGTGGGATTGGCGTCGACGGCGGCCATCCGCATGGCCGGTGGAAACCCCAGCTCGGCCCGGCCGGCCAGCTCGCCGGCCGCGTACCAGACCGGGTCCCAGCGGATCAGTGCCTGTACGGGCACCAACGTCGAATCGGCGATCACGATCACCCGGCCGCCCTCGGTCCCCGGCCGGACCAGCGCGGCAGCGGTCATCCACCGGCGCAGCGTCTCCTCGGCGGACCGCAGTTCGGCCCGGCTCAGCAGCGCCCAGCCATCCAGCAGCAACGCGGCGCCGTAACCGCCTTCGGCGACCGGTACGGCGCCCGGCGTGGCCACCACCAGCGCCGGACCGGCCGGGATGTGTGCCAGTACGCCGCCGTTCGCCTTCTCGGCCTCCTCACCGACCGGCTGCCGGCCACCGCCGGAGGTCCGCACGGTGATACCGGGAAAGGCCCTGCCCAGTTCCTCGGCGGTCCGTTTGGACCCGACCACCACCGCCCGCAGCCGCCGCGAACCACACGCCGAGCAGCGAAAGGCCGCCTCGGTCGCGCCACACCACCGGCACGCGGCCGGCTTCGCCTCGTCGCGCCCCTGCCCGCCGGGCAGCGCGAGCGGACCGGCACAGTGCCGGCACCGGGCCTGCGCGCGACACTGCGCGCAGGCCAGCGCCGGAATGTAGCCACGCCGGGGAACCTGGATGAGCACCGGCGCACCGGCACCCAGCGCCGAGCGCGCCGCGTCGAAGGCCACCGACGGCAGCCGAGCGGCCCGCGCGGCGGCGTCCCTGGCCAACTGCTCGTCGCTCTCGCCGATCGCGGTGACCCGAGGCGCGACCGTCCGGAGCAGGGCCCGGTCCGCAACGACCTCGTGTGCCCACCCGCTCTGCACCAACAGCTGTGCCTCGGCCGTCCGAGCGAATCCGCCGACCAGCAGCGCCGCCCCGGTCAGATGCGCCCGCTGCACCAGCACGTCCCGGACATGCGGATACGGCGCGCGCTGCTCGGCATGGAGATCGTCGCCGTCGTCCCAGACC
>CAJCJE010000567.1 GCA_903970565.1 Candidatus Melainabacteria bacterium
GCGCCGGATCGGCCTGCGCCGCGACGGCATCCGCCGGATCGGCCAACCCCGCCCCGGCTCCGACGAACGCCGCTCCGGCTGAGGACGACCCGCGCACCTGGGTGACCGGCGCCAAGGTGCAGTCCGCAGCCGTCACACCGCACGGCGCGGGAGCACGCAACGTCGTGGCGCTACGTGTCGCCGCCTGGTGCCGGGACGACTGGCCCGACCACGGGGAGCTGCTGGACAGTTGCCTCCACCCTATGACGCCCTCATCTGCCCGACAACGGGTGGCGCCTGCGTGACGCCGAGTGGATGCCGGTGGCTGTCGCGGGTAGTTGTCGAACGGCCGACCCGGTGGCTGGATTTTCCGTAGGCTCGGGGGGTGGCATCGCTACAGATCGCGCTGACGGTTCGGCTGTCCCCCTCTCCGCTGGACACCCGACGCGGGGTGGTCCGGCTGCATCCCGAGGTGTTGGCCGCGCTCGGCCTGCGGGCCTGGGACGCGGTTCGGCTGACCGGGTCTCGGGTGAGTTCGGCGTTGGCCGTGGCCGCCGACCGGTCGAATCCGGTGGGGGTCATGCTGGTCGACGACGTGACCATGTCGAATGCCGGCATCAGTGAGGGCGCCGAACTGGTGGTCGCGCCGGTCGAGGTGGCCGCCGCGCGGACGGTGACGGTGTCCGGGTCGAGGATGGCCAGCAGCCTGGTGTCGCCGGAGACGGTCCGGCTCGCGTTGATCGGGAAGGTGCTCACCGTCGGTGACGCGGTGTCGCTGCTGCCGCAGGATCTCCAACCGGCGCCCGGCTCGGACGTGCACGAGGTCCGGAAGATGCTCTCCACCGCGATCGGCGCGCACTGGACCAGCGAGCTGATCACCGTGACCGCCGCCGAACCGGCCGGGCCGGTGGTGATGCGTCCGTCCACTGTGGTCGCGTGGCGGGATGGCGCGCGGACCGGTGAGCCGACGCCGAGTACGACCCCGCCCGCTGCCGCGCCGGTCCCGCCGCCCGCGCCGCCGCGGTTGCCGGCGGCCGGAGTTCCACCGGTCGCCGACCTCGTCGGCGCGCACGAGGCCGCGAAGCGGTTGGCCGAATGGTTCGAACTGGCCTTCCGGCGACCGGAACTGTTGCGCAGACTCGGTTCGAGTTCCCGGCTCGCGGCGCTGGTCAGCGGGCCGGAAGGGGTCGGCAAGGCGACGCTGGTCCGCGCGGTCAGCAGGAGTGTCGGCGCGGAGGTGGTCGAGTTGGCCGCGCCGAGCATCGCCGCGCTGGAGGCGAACGCGGCGGCGGCCAGGATCAGCGAGGCGATCGACGCGGCGGCCGGGATCGCGGCGGCAACCGGACCGTGCGTGTTGCTGCTCACCGATGTGGATGCGCTGCTGCCGGTCACCAATTCGCCGCCGGTGGCCACGATCGTGCTGGACGCGCTGCGGGCCGTGGTGCACCGGCCGCGACTGGCGTTGCTGTGTACGACCGCGCATTCCGGCGCGATCGACGCGCGCCTGCGCAGCCCGGAACTCGTCGACCGCGAACTCACGCTGCCGCAACCGGATGCCCTGGTGCGCACCGGACTGTTGCGGGTACTGCTGCGCGACGTGCCGCTGGAGTCCGATGTGGAGCTGGGCACGATCGCCGAGCACGCGCCCGGTTTCGTCGCCGCCGATCTCGGCGCGCTGTATCGGGAAGCCGCGGTGCGGGCGGCGATTCGACAGCTGGACGCGCAGGAGCCGAAGATCGGCCAGCAGGATCTGCTCGGCGCGCTACAGACCATCCGGCCGGTTTCCATGTCCACTTCGGACACCGTGCTGGCCGGCGATCTGACCCTCGACGAGGTCGGCGACATGGCCGAGGTCAAGCAGTCGCTGACCGAGACGGTGCTGTGGCCGTTGCAGTACCCGGACTCCTTCAGTCGCCTCGGCATCGCCGCGCCGCGTGGCGTGCTGCTCTACGGGCCGCCCGGTTGCGGCAAGACCTTCCTGGTCCGCGCGCTGGCCGGCACCGGCCGGCTGAACGTGCTGTCGGTCAAGGGCGCGGAGTTGATGGACAAGTGGGTCGGCGAATCCGAGCGCGCCGTGCGCGACCTGTTCGCGCGGGCCCGGCAGGCCGCGCCGACGCTGGTGTTCCTCGACGAGGTCGACGCGCTGGCGCCGCGCCGGGGCCAGTCCTCGGACTCCGGTGTCGCCGACCGGGTGGTCGCGGCGCTGCTGACCGAAATGGACGGTGTGCAGGCGATGCCGAACGTGGTGGTGGTCGGCGCGACGAACCGGCCGGAACTGCTGGACCCCGCGCTGCTGCGGCCCGGCCGGCTGGAGCGCATGGTCTACGTGCCGCCGCCGGACGCGGTCGCGCGTACCGCGATCCTGCGCGCGGCGACCCGCAACACCCCGCTGGCCGAGGAGATCGACCTGGCCGAGGTCGCCGAATCTCTCGACGGGTACTCGGCGGCGGACTGCACGGCGCTGGTCAGGGAGGCCGCGCTGACCGCGATGCGGGAATCGCTGGACGCCACCGAGGTCACCGGCGAGCACATGCGCGCCGCGCGACAGGCGGTTCGGCCCTCTCTCGACCCGGCGCAACTGGCACAGCTGGCCGCCTACGCCGAGCAGCGCACCGGCTGACCAGCCGCCCTGACCGGGGCACCGGCAGCTCAGCCGGTGCCTCGGTCACCCGGTCAGCCCTTGAAGTTGTTGGTGACGATGACGATGACGCCGGGGCTGGCGTCGGCGATGCCCGGAAAACGGGGCTGGACCTGCATCGAGAACCTGGCCGCGATGGCCTCGGCGGTCTGCTGCTCACCGGGCAGCGGACTGTAGTAGGCCGTGGTGCGCGGGATGATCCCCTGCGAGTAGTTGCCGGTCTCGACCACGTCGAACCCGGCGTTGCTCAGGTCGGCGGCGGCCTCGGCGGCGAGGCCCTTGATGGTGCTGTTGTTGTAGACGCGCACCATCACCGGTGCCGGCGCGGCCGGAGCGGTGTTCGCCGGCGGCGCCGGGATGACCGTGGTGGTCTGGCCGGCGGGGTAGCTGGTGGTCGGCGCGGTGGTGGTCGTGGTCGGGGCAGCGGTCGTGGTGGTCGG
>CAJCJE010000568.1 GCA_903970565.1 Candidatus Melainabacteria bacterium
GGCGGCGGCCAACGCCTCGTTCAGCGAGATCTCCTGAGTGGCCATCGACTTGACCTTGACGACTTCGCGGGCCCCGGCCGCCCGGACCAGCTCGACCACGATCCGATTCGCCTCGTCGGCGTCGCGGGCCCAGTGCACGACTCCCCCGCGTGCGCTCACCTGTTCTTCGAGCTGCAGCAGGTAGCGGTCGAGGTTGGCCAGCACGTCGTCCTTGATCGCCTCCCCGGCCAGCCGGAGTTGCTGCCAGTCGTCGAGTTCGGCGACCACCCCGGCTCGTTTGGCGCGGATGGTGCCGGTCGCGTTGCGCAGGTTGGCCCGCAGCTGACCGTCGGCCAGCGCGGCGCGCGCGGCTTTCGGGAAGGTCGGCGTGCCGAGCCAGGTCACCGGGTTGCGGGTTGCCACGACTGCTCCTCCGTGCTCGCCAGGATGTCCGCGAGATGTAGCGGGTGCACTCCGGCGCGCAGCCGGGACAGGCCGCCGCCGATGTGCATCAGGCAGGAATTGTCGCCGGCCGTCAGCACGTCGGCACCGGTCTCGGCGACCGCGCGCATCTTGTCCGCCAGCATCGCCGTGGAGGTGTCCGCGTTCTTCACCGCGAACGTGCCGCCGAAACCGCAGCAGGACTGCGCCTCCGGCAGTTCGACCAGGGTCAGCCCGCGCACCGCGCGCAACAATCGCAGCGGCCGGTCGCCGACCCCGAGCATCCGCAGCGAATGACAGGTCGGGTGATAGGTCACCCGGTGTGGGAAGTACGCGCCCACGTCGGTGACGCCGAGCACGTCGACCAGGAACTCCGACAGCTCGTAGGTCGCCGGCACGGTCCGCACCGACGGCAGTTTCGGGTAGACCTCCCGCACCATCGCCGCGCAGGAGCCGGACGGCGCGACCACCGCGTCGAAGCCCTCGAACACCCGACCGTACTGTTCGGCGAGGCCGGCCGCCTCCGTGGCGTAGCCGGTGTTGTAGTGCATCTGTCCGCAGCAGGTCTGCGCCAGCGGGAAATCCACCGAACAGCCAAGACGTTCCAGCAGGCGTACCACGGACTGTCCGGTTGAGGGAAAGAACGTGTCCGTGAGGCACGTCGCGAACAGAGCAACCCGCACGTGATTTCCTCTCAGGCTCGGAGACTAACGAGCCTTGTTCAGCCGATCTCTCACTGTGGACTTCGATCCGGTGGTCGTGGCGATCGACCGCCGGGGGAGCGCGGTGGCGACGGCGGCCAGGTCACTGGAGGTGCGCACCACCAGCTCCGGGGTGAACACGACGTGCTGGTGTTCGTGCTCCTCGGGGTCCTGTGTCTCGGCGATCACCAGTTCGGCGGCGGTCCGGCCGATGAGCTGGCGCGGCTGGCGGACCGAGCTGAGCGGCACGGCAGCCGCCGCCGCGAAGTCGATGTCGTCGTAGCCGACGATCGCGACCTCCTCCGGTACCCGCACCCCGGAGCGCACCATTGCCTGCAACACGCCGAGGGCGAGCAGGTCGTTGGCGCAGAACACCGCACTCGGCCGGCGAGGTCTGGCCAACAGCTCCTCCCCGGCGGCCAGTCCTCGGGCCACCGTGAAGGCCGGCACCTCGATGACGTTCAGCGACCGGGGACCGCGCCCGGCCGCGGTCATCGCGTCGACCGCGCCGGCATACCGTTCGCGCGCCTGGTAGAGCCGGTCGGGCGCGCCGTTGACCATGATGATGTCCCGGTGGCCGGTGGCCAGCAGGTGCTCGATGGCCAGCGCCCCACCGGTCCGGTCGTCGACCGAGACCGAGCAGGCGTCGGCGAGTTCGGCCGGATGGTCCAGCAGCACCACGGACACGCCGCGCTCACGCAGTTTGTGCACCGGGGCCAGGGTGGGATCGGCCGGGGTGATCAGCACGCCGTGCACCCGCTGCTCGGCGAGCAGTTCCAGGTGCCGGGCCTCCTTCTGCACGGACTCGTCGGTGTTGCACAGGATCACCGCGTGACCGGCCTCGGTCGCGGCCTCCTCAACGCCCCGCGCGACATCGGTGAAGAACGGGTTGGACACGTCCAGTACGACCAGGCCGATGGCTCGCGCGGTGCCCGAGCGCAGCTGCCGGGCCGACTCGTTGCGGACGAAACCCAGTTCACTGATCGCGGCCAGTACCCGTTCCCTGGTCCCGGTCGCGACCACGTCCGGTCGGTTGAGCACGTTGGACACGGTGCCGACCGACACCCCGGCCAACAGCGCGACCTCGCGAATGCTCACCGCTGCTGGCACGGTGCCTCCTTGCGGGTCGGGCCGAATCGGGACTCGGTCGGCGAATGGATCGGCTCCCGGTCAGCGTGAGCTGAAACGTGTCAGGTCACTGTAGAGCAGCTGACCGGCCTCGGTCGGCGAGCCGCGCATACGACAGCTGGCACAGCTCGGTCACGCCGGCGCGTCCCCGGCTTCGGCATCCCTCCGAAGCCGGGGACGCCGGCCTCCTGAGCTGGCTCCGGTCAACCGATCGGATTCCGGCCGGTCGATCGGCATAAGAACGGTGTGAGGCCATTAGGCTGTCGGCCGGTTGCCGACAGAAAGGCCAACAACGCCATGCGTAAACGCCGGATCTTCACCATCTCCGCCGCCGCGATCACCCTCGGACTGGTCTTCGCCGTGCCTGCCGGCGCGGCGATCAACACGGTGAACGCCACCCCGACCAGTCACGCCGCCACCGCGTCGGCGGCGGTGAGCTGCGTGTACACCCCGCAGAAGCCGGCCGACAAGTTCAAGGGCCTGCCGACCTTCAACCCGGTCAGCGCGGCCAAGCCGTACCTGGTCACGCTGTTCACCACGCAGGGCGCGATCACCTTCAGGGCGCTGACCGACAAGGCGCCGTGCACCACGAACTCCTTCCGCTTCCTCGCGCAGCGCGGCTACTACGACAACACCCACTGCCACCGGCTGACCACCCAGGGCATCTACGTGTTGCAGTGCGGCGACCCGACCGGCACCGGCAGCGGCGGGCCCGGCTACGAGTTCCCGGACGAGAACCTCGCCGGCGCGACCTACCCGGCCGGCACCGTGGCGATGGCCAACGCCGGCCCGAACACCAACGGCAGCCAGTTCTTCTTCACCTGGAAGGACACCGCCCTCTCGCCCGCGTACACCCCCTTCGGCACGGTGGTCGGCGGGATGAACGTGCTGGCCAGGATCGCGGCGGCCGGTGAGGACGACCAGAACGGCCCCGGCGACGGTTACCCCAACCTCTACGTCGGCTTCCTGCACGTCCAGGTCACGCCGCTGTTCTGAGTCGGCGTAGGAACAAGTTCCCGCTGGTGTGTCCTCCTGGGGCGGCGCGAGATCCGGCTACCCCAGGAGGTTCAGTTCGCCGAGCCGGCTTCCAACTGCTGGATGATGGTCTTGGTCTGGTTGATCGGGATCGAGAAACCGATGCCGACGCTGCCGCCCTGCGACCGCGCGCTGCTGCTGGGCGAGTAGCTGGCTGAGTTGATGCCGATCACCTGGCCGCTGGCATTGACCAGGGGGCCACCGGAGTTGCCGGGGTTGATCGCCGCGTCGGTCTGGATCGCGTTGTAGGTGACCTGGCCGGCGGAGGACTGGGTGTCGTAGCCGGAGAGGCTGCCGAACGGGCTGATGGACTGCTCCTGCTGGCTCTGTTCGCCGGCCACGGTGACCTTGCGGCGCCCGCGGTGAGCGCGACCAG
>CAJCJE010000569.1 GCA_903970565.1 Candidatus Melainabacteria bacterium
CGGCGCGCGCAGCGACCGCCAGCGCGGCGTGAACGGATTCTGGTTCAGCCGGACCGCATTGGCCCAGTGCTGGGTGCCGATCGGCTCACTGAGCCACGGCACCTCCTCGGGCGCCAGATCGATCACCAGCGCGACCGGAACCCACTCGACATCCTTCGGTGCCCCAATCAGTTCGCCGAACGTCCACAGCTCCTGAACCCGAATCCGATAGATGTCCGGCGACCGGGTCAACATGTCCGTGCAGGTCTCGGCAAGCGCTTCAAGATGATGTACGGCGCGGCTCCACTTCACCCGGCCATTCTCGCCCACCGGTTCGCAACCACCGGCCGGCGCCCTGCTCGCCGACTCACCCGAAGTACCTCATGGAGTGAACAGGCGAAGTCCGGGCATCTCCTCGACGTGTGCGCGGTTGTTCGTCAACAAGGGTGCATCGTAGAAAATGGCGGTCGTCGCTATCCAGAGATCGTTCGGCTGCGAATTCTGGGCAAGCGGATGTCCGGACTTCCTGGCCTGGGATTTTAGTTTTTCCCAGAGTTTGGCCATGTCCACGTTGTACGGCACGACAAGGTAGAGGCGGATGGCCGCTCGTCGAGACTCTTGGTGCTTGCCGTCGCGATCTTCGACAAGTCAGACATATGTAGTGCGCGCACCGTGATTCGGTCTGCCTGCAACTCGGTCGATCGCGGTGATGGCGAGGCCGTCGTCGATAGCCGGCGAATGTGCTTGACCGGGCACAACGAACACTTCCGCTGCGCTTCGTCGATCAAACCAGGCGTAGCGGCGGCCATCGATACATTCTGGACGCTTGACCCGATCGACGGAACATCAAATTTTGCGCATGGTGTCCCTTTGTGTGCGGTCTCTGCTTTTGCGAATAGTGAGCGTATGCATACTTCGCGTACTGGCGATCTTTCTGGGGCGATCGTATCGATGGGTGACTACGCTGTCGGTCTGAAAGCGCGGCGCGGACAAGCCGCGTCCGGGGTGGTTACCGCCAGCGGCGGCGCCAAGCCCCACAGCCGATCCGGCGCTACTCCTCGTCGTCCAGCACGGCGTCAACGTCGTCATCCGACACGTCAGTGATGTTCAGGTGCGCAAGCACACGGCCCAGCCGCAGGTCAGACTTCGCGCTCGCCCGGTGCAGCTTGTACAGCGTCTCGCCGTACCCGCCCTCCAGATCAGAAAGCCTCGCCTCAAGCGCCAGGATGCGCCGCTCCAGGGTCTGTATAGATGCCACGAAGCCCTCGTTCCTCTCGCGTCCAGCCGCCTGGAAGCGGCAGCCACCGGACACCGTATGACGCTGCCGGCAGGAACGAACCTCCCGGACCGGTGATCCTTTGACACCGAGCCGCCGCCATCAAGGGCGCCTACGGCGTCGCTGCGCGATGGTCGCAGGCTCCCACCCGTGACAACGACGACTCGGCGCTCACTGCGGCAGGGGCCGGAGTGCGGGTGGGGTTCGGACTTCTCGCCACCGTGGGGACCGTCGCCAGGAGGACCGCCACGATGCGCATCGACCGCCGAGTCAGCCCGAACCAGGCCGCGCTATGGACCGTCTACGAACTGATCAACTCTCAAGGCGGGCCGGGTAGAACGACAGCGGCCGGTGGCGGAGCCCGGACGGTATGTCGATCCGTCCGAAACCACGGCCACCGGCCGACGAGTCGTGTTCAGAAGGCAGCTCAGTTGATCTCCGCTGGGCCGTCTCTGGGCCGTAAGACATCAACCAGTGATGGTCAACAACGGCCAACGACGTGAGCTATCAGAGCAGTTCAGAGGCCCTTTCGGGTCGCTGGGCTCAGCCCTGCTTGGTCTCCCAGAAAATTTTGTCGATCTCCGCGATCAGGTCGAGCAGTTCCTGGCCCTTGGCCGGGTCCATCGAACCCTTGGTGCCACTGGCACCAGCAGCCTTGGTGGCCTGGTTGAACAGCTCGTGCAGCTGCGGGTACTTCTCGAAGTGCGGCGGCTTGAAGTAGTCGGTCCACAGCACCCAGAGGTGATGCTTGACCAGTTCGCTGCGCTGCTCCTTGATCAGGATGGCGCGGGCACGGAACTCAGGGTCGTCGTTGCCCTGGTACTTCTCCTGGACCGCCTTGACTGACTCGGCCTCGATCCTGGCCTGAGCCGGGTCGTACACACCGCACGGAAGGTCGCAGTGTGCGGTCGCCTCCAGGCGCGGACCGAGGACGCGCGACAACAGTCGCATTGTTCCTCCCTAACTGTGGATGCTCCGACCTGAAGGACCCTACTCTCGACACCGGGATCGAGCAGGCGGAGGTGATCGTTGGCACGGCCGTTGGGATGGCTGCCGCTGCGCCGGGTTCGGGTGCGCGGGCCGTCGATGTCGCCGACGCTCTCCGATGCGGACATCGTGCTGGTGCGCTGCGGTGCCCCGGTGCGACCGGGGGTGGTCGCGTTGGTCCGGTGGGCGGCGCGGCCGGGGCAGTTGTCGGTCAAGCGGGTGGTCGAGGCCAGGGGAGGGCTGTGGTTCGTGCTCGGCGACAACGTGTTCGGCTCGACGGACTCGCGGGAGCTGGGGCCGGCCGAGGTGCTCGGGGTGGTCGGCTGGC
>CAJCJE010000570.1 GCA_903970565.1 Candidatus Melainabacteria bacterium
CGCCGATCGCGCTTCGGTTGCGGGTGACCGGGCGGCCGATCATCACCGATCTGGTCGAGCAACTGTCCGAACTGGATGGTGTGCTCTCCGTCGCGACCGGCGAGGCGGAGGAGACCAATGAGTGAGCGCCGGGTCGCCGGCCTGCTGTTGGCGGCCGGCGGCGGCCGGCGCTACGGCCTGCCCAAGGCGCTGGTCGAACTGGACGGTCGGCTGTTCGTGGACTCGGCCGCGCGGGTGCTGCGGGAGGGCGGCTGCGCGCCGGTACTGGTGGTGCTCGGCGCGCGGGCTGGACAGGTCCGAGCCAGGGCCGAGCTGTCCGACTGCCTGGTCGTGGACAATCCACTGTGGACGACGGGGATGGGTTCCTCGCTCCGGGCTGGCCTGACCGCGCTCCGCGAGGTCGGCCAGGCGCGGTCGATCGAGATCGACGCCGTCGCGGTGCTGCCGGTCGACGTGCCGGGGGTGACCGGCGCGGCGGTGCGCCGGGTGCTGGCGATGGCCGGTCCGGCGGCCTTGGTCCGGGCGACTTATGCCGGTATGCCAGGACATCCGGTGCTGATCGGCCGCGAGCACTGGTCCGGAGTGTACGAATCGGCGAACGGCGATGTCGGCGCCAGGGACTATCTGCGCCGCAATCCGGTCAGTGACGTTCCGTGCGAGGACATCGCCACCGGTCTGGACGTCGACCGGCCGGAGGACCTGCCCGGCTTTTCCGGCTCTTGACGCATCGGGCAGAGTGGTATGGACCATTCTTGTTGATCGAGGTGAGGGGCGCCCGGAGATGACCACCACCAAGCCGACCACCGCAGCCTTTGACGACACCGTGCACGCCCATCTGCGGCTCGTTGCCGAACACAATGCCGACACCGTGCGCCACGCCGCCGACCTGGTGCTGGAATGCATCACGGCGGACGGCACCGTACTCACCGCAGGGGCCGGGCACTCGCTGGCCGCGGTCGCGGAGACCTTCTACCGGGCCGGCGGCCTCGCCTGCGTCCGGCCGCTCTACCACCCGGAACTGCTGCCGCTGCACGGCGCGCAGGCCAGCACCACCGCGGAGCGGCGCAGCGGCCTGGCCGCCGAGGTACTCGGCGACAAGCTGGGCGAACACGACGTGCTGGTGGTCTTCTCCACCTCCGGGGTGAACCCGTACCCGGTCGAGCTGACCGAACTGGCCAGGGCCGCCGGCCGGCCGGTGATCGGCGTGACCTCCGGCCCGTCGAGTTCGATCGCGCCACGCCGGGCCGGCGCGACGATCGCCGAGCGGTCCACGGTCGTACTGGACACCCTGGTGCCCTCCGGGGACTCGACCTACCCGCAGCCGGCGCCGGTCACCGCGCCGATCTCCACCATCGTCAACGCATTCCTGTGGAACGAGCTACTGGTCGCGGTGATCGACAAGGCCGCCGAGGCCGGCATCGCGGTGCCGCTGTGGCGCAGTTCGAACGTGCCGGGCGGCGATGACGCCAATACCGGCCTGCTCGCGCACTACACGCCGCGCATCCCGGAACTGCGCTGACCGAATCGTCCGGCCACGCCTCCGGCCGCACCGCGCTGGGGCGAGCAGGCCACACTCCTCGCGGGCCCGGTCGGTAACCTGGAGCCACAAGGGACCGGGTCCGACCGGCGCCACGGGGAGGCAATCAGGATGCGGTTACTCGACGCGCCGCGCCGGGTACTCGCCCTCGACGTCGGCTTCTACCTGGTTTCCGCCGCGTTCGCCGGCGCCAGCGCGGTGTTCTCCCAGTTCTACGGCTATCGGATCTGGGGGGCGCTCGCGGTGTTCGGCTACCTCGCCGGACTCATCCAGGCCCTCGTCCTGCTGACCAACCGGGCGATGCGGCCGGCCACGGGCCGGCTCGGCCGGTGGCTGCGCTCGCGGAACACGCCGATCGGGTTGATCGCGCTGCTCGGTCTGGTCATTCCGCTGATCGTGCTGATCATCCGCAGGTTGCAGGGTGTCCCGTGGGCCGAGCAGCCCGAGGTGTGGACGATCGAGCGGTCCGCGACCCAACTGTTCGCCCACGGCACGCCCTACCTCGATTTCGCCACCCTCGGCCGGCCCCCGGTGGTGGCCGACTACACGCCCTACGGTGTCGCGATGAGCGTGTTCGGTCTTCCGCACGCGCTGTTCGGGCTGTCCGCGCTGACCGATGCCAGGGTCGCGTTCGCGGTGGTGTCGGTGCTGATCGTCGCGGTCGCGCTGGCCGTGCTCGACTGGCCCACGGTGCCCACCCGCACCGCGCAACTGGTGCTGGCCGCTCCGCTGACCGCGCTGACCTTCGCGGTGGCCGGCGACGATCTGCCGATCGTGGCGCTGCTTCTGCTGGCACTGGCCCTGCTGCACCGCCGCCGCCCGGTGGCCTGCGGCGCGGTGATCGCGGTCGCGGTCAGCATCAAGCTCACCGCGAGTCCCGCGCTGATCGTGCTCCTCGTCGCGGTGCTGGGCATGTTGGGGGTCCGCGCGCTGCTGAGGTTCCTGGTCGCGGTGCTCGCGGTCGGCGTGGTGCTCACCGTGCCGGTCCTGCTGGTGGACCCGCGCGACTTCGTCGAGCAGGTCATCAGGTTCCCGCTCGGTATGGGTATCGCGCACTCGCCCGCCGCCAGTCCGCTGCCCGGCGTGCTGCTCGGCCAACTCGGTCCGGCCGGGCACACGGCCGCGATGGCGTTGATGGTGCTGGCGGCACTGGCGATCGGCGGCTGGCTGCTGTGGCGACCGCCGCGACTGGCCTCGGACGCCGCGCTGCGCAGCGCGATCGGCCTGGGCCTGGCGATCATGCTGTCCCCGGCCACCCGGTACGGCTACCTGGTCTACCCGATCGCGCTGTTCGGCGCGGCGCTCGCCCTGCGAGCACTGGAGAAAACCGCCCAGGCCGACCCGGCGGAGGGCGAGGCCGCACCGACCACGACACCGACCACGCAGCCGGCCGAATCGAGTCTCAGTCGCTGAGCAGAGCGACGAGTTCGTTCAGCCGGCGCAACTGTGCGGCCCGCTCGGCGGCCCGCTGCTCCTCGAGGGTTGGATTGCCGGCCGCGCTCGCCAACAGGGCGAGAGTTTCCCGCAGTGCGCCGGGCGCCGGTTTGCGCAGTGCCGCGACCAGATCGTCGATGGCCTGGTCGAGACCGTCGGTGGGGACGACCGAGTTGACCAGGCCGATCCGCAGCGCTTCCTCGGCGGCGACCCGGCGACCGGTCAGGCAGATGTCCACGGCGCGCGAGTAGCCGACCGCGCGCACCAGCGGCAGGGTGCCGGTGAGGTCGGGCACCAGGCCCAGCGAGGTCTCGGCCATCGTGAACCGGGCGTCCTCGGTGGCGATGCGCAGGTCGCAGGCGAGCGCGAGCTGGAAGCCGGCACCGATCGCGTGCCCGTGCACGGCCGCGATGGTCACCCGGCTCGGGTCCGTCAACCAGACGAAACCCTGCTGGAAGCGGTCGATGATCGCATCACCCCCTGGCGCGGGGGTGCTGGTGATCTCGACGAATCCGGTCTCGCCCTCGATTCCTTCCGGGCCGAACATCCTGGTGTCCAGGCCGGCCGAGAACGATCGACCGGAACCCCGGACGACCACGATGCGGACGTCCGGGTCCAGCCGCTCCCCGATCTGCTGCAACGCCTCCCACATGCTCGGCTTCTGAGCATTGAGCACGTCAGGGCGATTCAACGTGATGGTCGCGCACTCCGCCGTGACGGCAAGTCGCAGGCCACCGCGATCCAGCAGGCCAGTATCGATATCCGGCATCGGCACGAACTCCTCAAGGCTGCCAACGCATCGAGGGTCGGAGGCGCCCACCGAAGACCCGATCGCGCGGTCATTATGTTACCGCGCGGTAGCCTACTTCTTCTTGGTGCGCGTCGCACCCCCGCGTCCGCGCAATGTCACCCCGGATTCCGAGAGCACGCGATGCACGAAGCCATAGGAACGTCCCGTGGACTCCGCGAGAGCTCTGATGCTGGCGCCCTTCTCGTACTTCTTCTTCAGGTCCGCGGCGAGCTTGTCCCGCGTGGTCCCGGTGATCCGGGCACCCTTCTTCAGGTCAGCCACCTTGCCCCGCCTTCCATGGACTGCAGGTCGGGCCGTATACAGCCCCTATCGCCGCAATGATCGAACACGAACGGCCAGAACGCCAGGCGAGTGGAAAAAATCTTCGCTCAGTGATCGGCGTGTCACATCCAGTTGATCATTCATCGGCGATATTGGAACATGAACCGAAGACATGTAATCGCAGGTGATCAGGCCAGCTGGACCAGTTCGAGGTAGTCGGCGGACCAGTGATCTTCCGTGCCGTCCGGTAGCAGGATCACCCGCTCGGGCTCAAGGGCTTGCACGGCACCGGGGTCGTGCGTTACAAGCACGACCGCGCCCGCGAAGCGGCGCAGCGCGTCCAGGACCTGTTCGCGACTTGCCGGATCAAGGTTGTTCGTCGGCTCGTCGAGCAGCAACACGTTGGCCGCGCTGGAAACCAGACCGGCCAGGGCGAGCCGGGTCTTCTCCCCACCGGAGAGGGTGCCGGCCTGCTGGTCGAGCTGTTCGCCGGTGAACAGGAACGTGCCGAGCAGGTTGCGCAGTTGCTGCTCACCGGTGTCCGGTGCGGCCGACCGGATGTTCGCCCACACGCTGGCCTGGTGATCAAGGGTTTCGTGTTCCTGCGCGTAGTAGCCGATCCGCAGCCCATGTCCGGGGATCACCTCGCCGGTGTCGGCCTTCTCCATACCGCCGAGCAGGCGCAGCAGCGTGGTCTTGCCGGCGCCGTTGAGCCCGAGCACGACGACCCGCGAACCGCGGTCGATGGCGAGATCGACACCGCTGAAGATCTCCAGCGAGCCGTAGCTCTTGGACAGGCCCTCGGCGGTGAGCGGGGTGCGACCACAGGGCGCCGGATCGGGGAAGCGGATCTTGGCGACCTTGTCGGCCTGCCGGCTGTCCTCCAACCCGGACAGCAGTTTCTCAGCGCGCTTGGCCATGTTCTGCGCGGCGACCGCCTTGGTGGCCTTGGCCCGCATCTTGTCGGCCTGCGCCATCAGCGCGCCGGCCTTCTTCTCCGCGTTGGCGCGTTCCCGGCGCCGCCGCTTCTCGTCGGTGGCCCTGGTCTCCAGGTAGCGCTGCCAACCCATGTTGTACATGTCCAGCTCGCCGCGGGTGGCGTCGAGGAACCAGACCTTGTTGACCACCGCGGCGAGCATCTCGACGTCGTGGCTGATCACCACGAGACCGCCGTCGTGACCCTTGAGGAAGCCGCGCAGCCAGTTGACCGAGTCGGCGTCGAGGTGGTTGGTCGGCTCGTCCAGCAGCAGCGTGGTCGTCGACTTGCCGGTGGCGCCGGACTCGGACGCGGCGAACAGGATGCGGCCGAGTTCCACCCGGCGGCGTTGACCGCCGGAGAGGGTGCGCAGCGGCTGGGCCAGTACCCGGTCCTCCAGACCGAGGTTCGCGCAGATCCGGGCCGCGTCGCTCTCCGCCGCGTAGCCGCCGGCCGCGGAGAACCGTTCCTCCAACCGGCCGTAGCGGCGGATCGCGGCGTCCCGCTGGTTGTCGTCGACGAGTTCGGCCATCGCGGTCTGCGCCTTTTCCATCTCGCGCAGCAGTTCGTCCAGGCCGCGCGCGGAGAGCACCCGGTCCTTGGCGGTGATGGAGAGATCGCCCTCACGGGGGTCCTGGGGCAGGTAGCCGAGTTCGTCGGCGCGGCGCAGTTCGCCGGCGAAGGGCTCACCCTCACCGGCGAGCACGCGCAGGGTGGTGGTCTTGCCGGCTCCGTTGCGGCCGACGAGGCCGATCCGGTCGCCCGGCTGGACGCGCAGGTTCGCGTCGGCGAGCAGGATGCGGGAGCCAGCACGAAGTTCAAGATTGGCAGCGGTGATCACAGCAGTACTCCGGGAATGAGTGGCGGATTCGCGCGGGACAACATGGTTCGCCGATCGAGACCGGCGAACTGGTCAACTACTCATTCGGTGAGAACCACCACGGGACCATCGTACGTGATGTCCGCCGACGAATGTCGCCCAGTGCCGACACCGGGCTGCGAGATCGCTCACTGTGGCGACGGCTCGCCCCGGCTCGACGCCGCAGGACACGTCGATTCAGTCCGGGCCGATCCGGCCTGCTGGTCCGGTGCCGGCGCACGAACCAGGATCGCCAGACCGAACGCGCGTACCGCCGCCTCGTCGAGCACGATCCGGCTGGGCCGCGGCACGTCGAGCACCCTCGGCACGGCCAGCGCGAAGACGCCGGCCAGCGCGGGCTCGGCGCGCAACTCGTCCGGGCGCGCCGGTCGCCGCCGAGTACCACCGCGTCCAGCTCGGCCAGCCGGCCGCCGAGCACCCGCGGGATGTCGCGCGCCGCCGACCGCGGCGCGATCCGGGCCTGACCCGCGTGGCGGCGGGCGAAGCGCTGCCGAGACCAGCCACCCGCCTTGTTGCGACCGTGTACCGGGCGGTGATCAGTGGCCGAGACGAGGATTCGGCCGGACTCGGCGATGGCGACGCCGTGTCCACCGAGCCGAACCAGGACCAGCCCGACACGTCGCGGCCGGGTCAGATGCGCGCATACCGCGTCGACGGCCAGCAGCGGCCGAGCCGGCAGCGCGGCTCGGAGTTCGGCGAGGGTCTGCCCGACCGGCCCGGCGGGCAGTGGCGGGAAGGGCACCTCGGCGGTCGCGGTGGCCCCGTCACGGGCTTGGACCACGAAGGACGCGACACCCCGCGCCTCGGCGGCGGCGTCGTCGCTCCCGGTGTCCGGTTCGACCCGTCGAATATCGTCGTGACGCTCCGCGAACCGCTCGAACCAGCCGTCGAGGCGGGCAGTGGTGACCTCGATCACTTTTTCGCCGCCGGCGGCCGGCCACCTCCTGTTCATACGCACCTACTCACGGTGCCACCGAGGCAGGACGGGTCCGAGTGGACCGCATGTCGAACTGGTCCGTCCGAAAAACGAAACAAGACAATTCAGTTTAACAACGCAAAATTTTAGTAGGTTTACCCACCCGCGTTGCTGGATAAACAATATGGGCACCAGTCGCATCAGCAGCGTTCGATCTGAACGTCGTATCGATTGGAGCCAAATGGAGGTGTAACAAACCTCTATACCAAAGTAGGGTAACTCAAACGTGATGAAGTGACGACGGGGAGTCACCATGACGATCGCACCCAGTCGACCAGACTTCGCGCCTGCCCGAATTCCGGTAGGACGCGCCGAGCTGGCGAAGCTGCTCGCCTGCGGGCCTTTCCCGGACGCACTGCGAGCTGCGATCAAAGGCAGTGGGCTGAGCCTTGACAGAATTCAACATCGCCTCCAACTGCGTGGCGTAACCATTAGCGTGGCTACGCTGAGTTACTGGCAGTCGGGCCGGCGCCGGCCGGAGAGACCAGAATCACTGGATGCTCTCCGCCATCTGGAG
>CAJCJE010000571.1 GCA_903970565.1 Candidatus Melainabacteria bacterium
CGCGCTCCTGTTCGCGACGCTCCCGACGGGTACCGCTGCCGGAACCGTTCCCGCCGTCCTCGGCCTTGGCGTTCTGCTTCTGCACCCCACCGGCCTCGGCCGGACCGCTGTAGCTCAGCCGCTGCTGACCGGTGTCGCCAAGGCCCTTGCCGCGTAGCGCGGGCGGTACCTGGGTTTCCGGGGCAGGCGGTGGTGGCGGCGGCGGGGCCTGGCGAGCGGGGCGGGCGGCCTGTCCGTTGGCCGGCGCCCGGCCGTTGGGGGCCTGACCGTTGGGGGCCTGACCGTTGGCCGGGAGCTGGCCGTTGGCCGGCCGGGCCGCGCCGGGGATCTCGCCGGCGGCCGGCTGCACGGCCTCGGGCGGCTGCTCGACCTGGATCTGGAGGTTGAACAGGAAGCCGATGGACTCCTCCTTCAACGCATCGAGCATCGCGTTGAACATGTCGAAGCCCTCACGCTGGTATTCGACCAGCGGGTCGCGCTGGGCCATCGCGCGCAGGCCGATGCCCTCCTTGAGGTAGTCCATCTCGTAGAGGTGCTCGCGCCACTTGCGGTCCAGCACGGTGAGCACGACCCGACGCTCCAGGTCCCGCATCTGCCCCTCGCCGGCCAGGCCGTCGATCTCGGCCTCCCGGTCGGCGTAGCGCTGTCGGGCATCCCCCAGCACGGCGTCCACCAGGCCGTCCCTGGTCAGGTCGTCACCGGATTCCTTGCCCTCCTCGACCAGGTCCTTCCAGTTCAGCTGCACCGGGTAGAGGGTCTTGAGCGCGGTCCACAGCTGCTCGAGGTCCCAGTCCTCGACATAGCCGTTGGCGGTCGCACCACTGGTGTACGCGCCGATGACATCGGTGATCATGTGCTGGACCTGGTCGTGCAGGTCCTCCCCCTCCAGGACACGGCGGCGCTCGGCGTAGATGACCTTGCGCTGCTCGTTCATGACCTCGTCGTACTTGAGGACGTTCTTGCGGATCTCGAAGTTCTGCTGCTCGACCTGGGTCTGCGCGGACAGGATCGCCCTGGTCACCATCTTGTGCTCGATCGGGACGTCGTCGGGCACCCGCAGCCGGGTCATCACGGTCTCGACCATCGTCGCGTTGAACCGACGCATGAGTTCGTCGCCGAGCGAGAGGTAGAACCGGGACTCGCCGGGGTCGCCCTGCCGGCCGGACCGACCGCGAAGCTGGTTGTCGATGCGGCGGGACTCGTGCCGTTCGGTGCCGAGTACGTAGAGGCCGCCGACCTCGCGTACCTCCTCGGCCTCGGCCTTGGACTGCTGGGTGAGCTCCTCGATCAGCTCCGGCCAGGCGGCCTCGTAGTCCTCGCTGGTCTCGACCGGGTCGAGGCCGCGTTCACGCAGCTCGTGGTCGGCGATGATGTCCGGGTTACCGCCCAGCACGATGTCGGTACCACGACCGGCCATGTTGGTGGAGACGGTGACCGCGCCCTTGCGACCGGCCTGCGCGACGATCAGCGCCTCCCGGTCGTGGTGCTTGGCGTTGAGCACCTCGTGCGGGATGCCGTGCCGGACCAGCTGCTTGGACAGGTACTCCGAGCGTTCGACGCTGGTGGTACCGACCAGGACGGGCTGGCCCTTCTCGTGCCGTTCGGCGATGTCCTCGACGACCGCGTCGAACTTCGCCTCCTCGGTCTTGTAGATCAGGTCGGGCTTGTCCTGGCGGACCATCGGCTTGTTGGTCGGCACGGTGACCACGCCGAGCTTGTAGGTCTGGTGCAGCTCGGCGGCCTCGGTCTGGGCCGTACCGGTCATGCCGGCGAGCTTGTCGTAGAGCCGGAAGTAGTTCTGTAGCGTGATCGTGGCGAGCGTCTGGTTCTCCGCCTTGATCTCGACGCCTTCCTTGGCCTCGATCGCCTGGTGCATACCCTCGTTGTAGCGCCGGCCGGCGAGCACGCGGCCGGTGAACTCGTCGACGATGAAGACCTCGCCGTCGCGGACGATGTAGTCCTTGTCCTTGGCGTAGAGCTCCTTGGCCTTCAGCGCGTTGTTCAGGAAGCCGACCAGCGGGGAGTTCGCGGCCTCGTAGAGGTTGTCGATGCCGAGCTGGTCCTCGATCATCGCGACACCCTGCTCGGACACGCCGACGGTGCGCTTGCGCTCGTCCACCTCGTAGTGGATGTCCTTTTTCATCATCGGCGCCAGCCGGGCGAACTCGGTGTACCAGCGCGAGGACTGGTCGGCCGGGCCGGAGATGATCAGCGGCGTCCTGGCCTCGTCGATCAGGATCGAGTCGACCTCGTCGACGATGGCGTAGTTGTGGCCACGCTGCACGCAGTCCTCAAGTGACCAGGACATGTTGTCGCGCAGGTAGTCGAAGCCGAACTCGTTGTTCGTGCCGTAGGTGATGTCGGCGTGGTAGGCCTCGCGACGCTGCGCGGGCGTCATCTCGTTGAGGATGACGCCGACGGACAGACCGAGGAAGCGGTGCACCCGGCCCATCCACTCGGCATCGCGCTTGGCGAGGTAGTCGTTGGTGGTGATCACGTGCACGCCGTCGCCGGCGAGGGCGTTGAGGTACGCGGGCAGTACACAGGTCAGGGTCTTGCCCTCACCGGTACGCATCTCGGCGACCTGACCGAGGTGCAGCGCGGCGCCACCCATCAGCTGGACCTTGTAGGGCCGCTGACCGAGGGTCCGTCTGGCCGCCTCCCTGGCGACCGCGAAGGCCTCCGACAGCAGGTCGTCCAGGGACTCTCCATCGCGGAAACGCTCGCGGAACTCGTCCGTCTTCGCCCGCAGGTCGGCGTCGGAGAGCTCGACCAGCTCATCTTCCAGGGAGTTGATGTGCTCTGCGATCCTGTCCAGGCGCTTGAGCATCTTGCCCTCGCCCGCGCGGAGCAGTCGATTCAACACCATCCGGCCGACCTCACTAGCTGGTTCGTCACGCGCCCGGAGGTGGGCGCCTTGCGCTCATCGTAGGCAAGACGAGTCGCGCCGTGTACCGGCCCGACCAGATTCGATCGCATCGGTGGTACGGCGTGGCCCTTCTGCTCTCCAACGTCGAAACCCCGCGCACAGTTCCACAGGGTGATCAACACGTTACGTGACGGCGTCATCGCGGAGACGAAACCGGTCAACAACCGCTACGGATTGAAAGGGATCACGGTGAGCAGGATTCGGCAGGCCGACCACCGAGCGGGTGCTGACGTGCCGCGATCCCCTCATCGCGAGAATGAGGGGATCGCGGCATCAGTTGTTCGGGATGGGGGGTGGCCGGCGAGAGAAAGCCGGCGGCGTGGAACCAGGAGAAGAGGGCTCAGGCCAGTCTGATGAGGCCGTAGGCGAAACCCTTGCGGCGGTAGACGACACTCGGCAGGCCACAGCCGGCGTCGGTGAAGAGATAGAATCCGCCCGACGCGCGGGCCACGAATTGATAAGGTGCCGTCGACTGCACCGCAGCTGTCCCCGCGT
>CAJCJE010000572.1 GCA_903970565.1 Candidatus Melainabacteria bacterium
ACTGCGGTGACCTCGTCTTCGGCGGTCCGCCGGAGTTCATCACCAGGGTCGACGGCATTCCCGGCCTCAAGAGCCACTACAACTGCACGTTCAAGAGCTTCACCCAGCTCAACCCCGGTGTGGTCACCGCGACCGCGCTCCAGGACGGCACCGTGCAGGCCGCGGACATCTTCACCACGGACCCGTCCATCGCGCAGGACGGTTTCGTCGCGCTCACCGACCCGAACAACGACTTCGCGGCGCAGAACGTGGTGCCGATCGTGAACGCGAAGAAGGCGACCCCGCAGGTCAAGCAGATCCTCAACGCCATCTCGGCGAAGCTGGACACCACGACGCTGGCCAACCTCGACGCCCAGCTCAACGCGCCGAGCAAGCCGGACGTCTCCACGGTGGCCAAGCAGTGGCTCACCCAGGAGGGCCTGATCTAGACCCAGCACGACTCGACCGGCCCCTGGATCGCGCATCCAGGGGCCGGTTTCGTCTGTGCTGGACGTGCTGGACGTGCTGGAACTGCGGGACGGGACCTACCGGGTGGCGTGGCCGCCGATCCGGCCGGACAGTTCCAGGGCCGCGCGGCGCACCTCGGCGGCCAGTTCCGGCCAGTCCAGGCCGCAGTCGGTCGGCTGGGAGCACAGGTGGCGGAAGGTCACGCTGATCGCGGCCACCGGCCGGTCACCGTGGTCGAGCACGGGCGCGGCGACCGAGGCGAAGCCCGGCGTGACGTGACCGTCCTCGACGGCCCAGCCGCGCTGCCGCTCGGCCGAGAGCAGCCTGCGCAGTTCCGGCAGGTCGCGCGGGCCCCGCCCGGTCCGGTTCACGAACCCGGCCGGATTCGTGAACAGCGCCCTGACCTGCGCGGCCGGCAGCCTGCCGAGCATCGCGCGGCCCGAGGCGGGGAGCTGGGCCGGCAGCCGGACACCCACGTCGGTGACCAGGGTCTGTGGCCGGCGCGGCTGCTCGCGGACCAGGTAGAGCGTTTCCGGGCCGTGCAGCACGCCCAGATGCGCGGTGTGGCCGATCCGGTCGACCAGTTTCCGCAGCAGCGGCCGGGCCAGGCGCTCCAGCGGATCGTGCCGCAGGAACGCCGAGCCCAGTTCGAACGCGGCCACGCCGAGGCCGTAGCGCCGGTCCTCCGGGAGATGGGTGACGAACCCGGCATTCGTCAGCTCGGTCAGCAGGTGGTAGACGGTCGACCGGGGCAGTCCCAGTTCGGCCGCGATGGCCGCCGCCGGCACCGGCCCGGCGTGACTGGCCAGCAGGCGCAGCACGGCAAGACCGCGCTGCAAGGCCGGCACGGTCCCCTGTGCGCCCATCGCGACCGTCCCCGTCTCGGATACCAGACAGGGTAACCGTCTCGAATCCCAGACGTCGAGTCCTGCTGCTGGGCGTTAACAGAACAGAAAAACACTGTGGACACTCCACCACGGGCCAATAAATGGGAAGGGGTTTATTTTCCGTCCGACAAATGATGAACTCCTCCTGTGTCCGATATGGACAAACGAATCCAGCGTCGTCGAACAGTGCAGACGAGATTTCGCTGCTGCCCGTGTCGTGGAGGAATTCAGATGCGTCGTGCGCTCTTACCCGTGGCGATCCTGGCCGTTTTCGGTGTGCTGGCCGGCGGTTCGTCGGTGGCCGCGAATGCGGCAAGTAGTCCGATTTTAGTCGGCGGCGAGTATTCGGAAAGTGGGGTGAATTCGGCCGATACCGGGCCTTCGGTCGCCGCCGTTCCTTCGGCCGGTATCGAGTCGAGTGTCCGGTTCGGCCGGCTGAACTACACGGTCGACACCACTCACTCGGACCAGACGCAGGCCAACCAGTGGCCCTTTGAAGTGCTACAACGCGGCTACACCGGCCAACTCGGCGCGATCAGGCAGGCCGAGACCGACGGCCTGCCGATGACCTTCCTGTTCTACGCCGACCCGATGGTCATCCGGCCGAGCGACCCGCGCGGCTACACCACCGCGCTGCCGGCGCCGACGGTGCAACAGCAACATTCGAACTGGTTGTTGCGGGATTCCGCCGGAAATGTGATCTCCCGGTCCGACGGGGATGGCGACGAGATGATGGACCCCGGCAATGTCGCTTATCAGAATTCCGCCGCCGCGACCCTGATCGGCATCGCCAACAGCGAGGGCTGGGACGGTGTCATGCTCGACGAGGTCAACCAGACCTGGCAGTGGACAATGGCCGAGCAGCCGGCGAACTATCCGACCCAGCAGTCCTGGGAGTCGGCGCAAATTGCATTTGTGCGCAACGTGTGCGGGCAGGTGATCAAAGCCGGCAAGCTCTGTGTCACCAATACCGGTGACTCCGCCACCGACCTACAGTTCTGGTCGGCGATCACCGCCGACAACAGCGGCTCCATGCAGGAGTTCTACGTCGCGCTGAACCCCGCCCTGGGCACCCCCGCCGTCGCGACGATCGAGAACGGGGCGTGGCAGCCCTCGGAGGACCGGCTGACCGCCTCCCAGGACGCCGGCAAGGACTCGATCTTCCGCGCCTACGCGGCCAACGCCGACGAGGTCCGCTACGCGCTGGGCTCCTACCTGCTGGCCTGGCAGGGCTACGGCACCTTCGCCGCCTCCACCGACTACGACGGCGCCACCGACGCCTGGTCCGGCGACTTCACCACCGCGCAGGCCCTCGGCCGGCCGAGCGCTGACCAGCAGACCACCGGGAGCCTGCTGTGGCGACCGTTCGCGCACGGCTACGTGGTGGTCAACCCGCACGACACCGCGCAGTCCGGCACGATCGACGGCGCCACGGTGACGCTGCCCGCCGCCTCGGCCGAACTGGTCGGCGACTGAGCCTGCTCTCCCCGTCCGGCCGGGCGGACCGGAGCGGGCCGCCCGGCCGTAGTGTCTGGGATCTCAGACACTCTCACGCCATCAGCACTCGCGCGCCGGGCCGTGGCCGGTTGTGATGGAGCCATGCAGGATGCCACGCACGATGCGATCACGGTCAGGGCGATCGCGGTCGGGCTCGACCCACTGCGCCGCGACGAGGTACTCGCCGTCGCCCGGCACGATGCCCGGATCGAGCTGACCGCCGCCTCGCGCGCCGCGGTCGAGACCGCCAGGGGACACATCGAGGACCTGGCCGGCGCCGAGGTGCCGACCTACGGCATCTCCACCGGCTTCGGCGCGCTGGCCGTGCGGCACATCCCGCCGCAGCGCCGTGCCCAGTTGCAGCGGTCGCTGATCCGCTCGCACGCGGCCGGCGCCGGTCCGCTGGTGGAGCGGGAGGTCGTGCGCGCGCTGATGCTGCTGCGGCTGCGCACGCTGGCCAGCGGCCATACCGGCGTTCGTACCTCCACTGTGGACACGATGGCCGGGATGCTCAACGCCGGCATCGTGCCGGTGGTGCACGAGTTCGGCTCGCTGGGCTGCTCCGGCGACCTGGCGCCGCTGTCCTCGGTCGCGCTCGCGCTGATCGGCGAGGGCGAGGTCGTCGACGCCGAGGGCACCCGCCGCCCGGCCGCCGACGCCCTGGCCTCGGCCGACCTGAAGCCGGTCGAACTGGCCGAGAAGGAGGGTCTGGCACTGATCAACGGCACCGACGGGATGCTCGGCATGTTGGTGCTGGCCTGCGCGGACCTCAACCGGCTGCTGGACATCGCGGACCTGACCGCGGCGATGAGCGTCGAGGCGCTGCTGGGCACCGACCGGGTGTTCGCCGCCGACCTCCAGGCCCTGCGCCCGCATCCCGGCCAGGCCGCCTCGGCGGCGCGGATCACCCGGCTGCTGCGGGATTCGGAGATCATGGCGAGCCACCGGGGCCCGGACTGCACCAGGGTGCAGGACGCCTACTCGCTGCGCTGCGCACCCCAGGTGCACGGCGCCGCGCGGGACACCGTGGCGCACGCGGAAACCGTGGCCGACCGCGAACTCGCCTCGGCCGTGGACAACCCGGTGGTGCTGGCGGACGGGCGGGTCGAGTCCAACGGCAACTTCCACGGCGCCCCGGTCGCCTACGTGCTGGACTTCCTGGCCATCTGCATCGCGGACGTGGCCAGCATGGCCGAGCGGCGCACCGACCGGATGCTGGACGTGGCCCGCTCGCACGGCCTGCCGCCGTTTCTGGCCGATGACCCCGGCGTCGACTCCGGCCACATGATCGCGCACTACACCCAGGCCGCGGTGGTCTCCGAGTGCAAGCGGCTGGCGGTGCCGGCCTCGGTCGACTCCATCCCGACCAGCGCCATGCAGGAGGACCACGTGTCGATGGGCTGGTCGGCCGCGCGCAAGCTGCGCAAGGCCGTCGAGGGCCTGACCACCGTGCTGGCCATCGAACTGCTCACCTCGGCCCGCGCGCTGGACCTGCGCGCGCCGCTGCGCCCGGCCCCGGCCACCGCCGCCGCCGTCGCCGCGCTGCGCCACACCGTCGCGGGGCCCGGCCCCGACCGGCATCTCGCCCCGGAGATCGCCGCCGCCGAACAACTCGTCCGCTCCGGCGCGCTCAGTGCCGCCGTCGACGCCGTCCTGGAGGACAAATGAGCCCGGTGATCCGCGCCGCTCGTGGCACCACGCTGACCGCACGCAGCTGGTCCACCGAGGCGCCACTGCGGATGCTGCACAACAACCTCGACCCCGAGGTCGCCGAGCGCCCCGAGGACCTGGTCGTCTACGGCGGCACCGGCAAGGCCGCCAGGGACTGGCCGAGTTTCCACGCGATCGGCCGGGAACTGACCGACCTGCGCGAGGACGAGACCCTGCTGGTGCAGTCCGGCCGGCCGGTCGGCGTGCTGCGCACCCACGAGTGGGCGCCGAGGGTCCTGATCGCCAACTCCAACCTGGTGCCGGACTGGGCGAACTGGCCGGAGTTCCGCCGACTGGAATCCCTCGGCCTGACCATGTACGGCCAGATGACCGCCGGTTCGTGGATCTACATCGGCACCCAGGGCATCCTCCAGGGCACCTACGAGACCTTCGCCGCGGTTGCCGCCAAGCGCTTTGGCGGTTCCCTTGCCGGGACCATCACGCTCACCGGCGGACTCGGTGGCATG
>CAJCJE010000573.1 GCA_903970565.1 Candidatus Melainabacteria bacterium
GCCACAGCGCGCCGCCCTGAACGTGGGCCAGCCTGCGCTCGGGATTCACCTCGACCGCGCGCATCCGGGACAGGTCGACGACCAGGCCGTCGTCGCACAGCCCCTGCCCGGCCACGCTGTGGCCGCCGCCGCGTACCGCGATGGGCAGTCCCCGCCCGGCGGCGAACGTGACCGCCGTGGCCACGTCCGTCGCGTCGACGCAGCGCGCGATCAGCGGCGGATGCCGGTCGATGTCGCCGTTCCAGACCTGGCGGACCCGGTCGTAGCGGGGGTCCGCCGGGGTGATCAGCTCGCCGCGCAGCGCGTCGGCGAGCTTCTCCGCGTCACCGGTCGTCAGCGTGTCCACAACCGTCCTCCGGTTCTCGTCCAGCGGTTCCGGCGGTGACCGAAACCTTCGTCTCGGGAGGGCACCCTCCGTCGCGGATCGTCGCGGCCACGTGGCGCAGCGTCCCGTGCAGGAGGGCCGTCAGGTCGGGCGCGGTCCGCAGGGTCGCCTCGCACTCGTCCCGCAGCCGGAACGTGAGCATCGAATGGCCGCCGAGCGCGGCGAACGTGTCCAACATGCTGATCGGCGCCGGGCCGAGAACCCGTTGGTAGATCTCGACCAGGCGCGTCTCCAGCTCGTCGGCGGGGGGCACGACCGCACGCTCGCGCTCGGTCAACTCCTGCCAGATCTTGACCAGCGCGTCGTGATCGAGCTTGCCGTTGACCGTCGCCGGCAGGTGGTCCACTTCTACGACCTGCTCGGGCCGCATCTGGCTGGGCAGGAGCCCGGCCACGTGGTCCAGCATCGCCGAGGGGTCCAGGTCGGCGCGCTCGCCGGCAGGCACGACGAAGGCGAGCAGGCGCAACGGCTGTCCGTGGGCGATCACCGCGCAGTCGCCGACCGCGGGATGGGCGGCCAGCACCGACTCGATCTCGCCCGGTTCGACCCGCAGCCCACGGATCTTGACCTGCCGGTCGATCCGGCCGAGGTGCTCCAGCGCGCCGTCCTCGCGAAGCCGGCAGAGGTCACCGGTGCGGTACATCCGCGTTCCCGGCGGCCCGTAGGGATCGGCGACGAACCGTTCGGCGGTCCGGCCCGGCTGCTGCCAGTAGCCATCGGCCAGGCCGACGACGCCGCTGATGTACGCCTCCCCGGCCGCGCCGACCGGTACCAGATCGAGGTTGGCGTCCAGCACGGTCACCCGGAAGTTGTCGGCAGGCCGGCCGACGGGAACGGAGACACCGGCCCAGCCGGGCTCGATGATGTTGTCGGTGACCGGACCGGCCTCGGTCGGACCGAAGGCGTTGACGAGGGTGCTCGCGGGCAGCGCGGCGTGGAAAGCCGCCGGAATCCGAGGGCTCATCGACTCGCCGCCGCAGACGACCCACCGCAGCGCGTCGGCGCCCGCCGCGGAGATCTCGTCCAGGAAGGCCGGCAACATCGTCGTCACCATGAAGATCATCGACACGTCGTGGTCCCGGATGACCCGGGCGAGGTGCCGAGGATCGCGCTCGCCGCCGGGTTGGCAGATCACCACGCGCGCACCGTGACAGAGCGGCCAGAACATCTCCCAGATATGGATGTCGAAGCCGGCGAAGGACTTGAACAGGGCCGTCTCGCCGGGGTGGAACGGGTACTGCCGCTGCATCCAGAAGATGTTGGCCAGGGCGGCGGCCGTGCGGGAGGCCACTCCTTTGGGGCGGCCGGTCGTTCCCGACGTGTAGAGGAGGTGGACCGGTCCTCGGGCGGTACCGTCGTCGGGCGGATTCGTCGTGGGACGGCCGGACCAGGCCTGCTCCGCGTGGACGTCGTGGATCTCCCAGACACCGTCCGGGATGCGGTCGCGACACGCCGGGTCGGTCAGCACGTGACGAGGCGCCGAGTCGGCCAGCATCAGCGCGATGCGCCGGTCCGGCAGGTCGGCGTCGAGGGGAACGTAGGTGGCGCCGGTCTTGACCGCGGCATAGGTCGCGACAACCAGCTGGATGCCGCGCCGCAGACAGATGCCGATCCGGGTACCGGGACCGGCACCGCGCTCGCGCAGGTGGTGGGCCAACCGGTTCGCGCGTTCGTTCAGCTCCCGGTAGGTGAGCGTGTTCCCGTCCTCGTCCTGCAACGCGACCGCGTCCGGGGTGCGCTGCACCTGCTCCTGGAACGGTTCGGCCAGGGTGCGGTACCGGATGTCCGGGTCGCGATGCGGGTTGAGGCCGCGCAGGATTCGCTCGCGCTCATCAGCGTCGACCAACGGGTGGTCGAGCATCGGCAGATCGGGTTCGGTCGCCAGGGCCGCCAGCAGCTGGAGGAAGGAGTGGGCCCAGGCCTGCGCGGAGGGCAGGTCGGCGGAGTCCGTCTCGGTCTCGACGTACAGATGCCGGCCGGCCCGGGCGATCAGGATCGTCACGGCGACCCGAGGGTCGTCGAACCCCTGGCCGGGCGCGATGGCGGACCCGGACGGGTGGGCCCGCCGCAGCGCCTCGCGGAAGCGCAGGGAAGGGTCCGGAGCGCCGCCCGCCGGGACGATCGCCTCGATCGGCCCCCGGGTGATCCGGACGCGACAGTCGGCGCCCGGGCGCGGCAGCCGTTGCGCCAGCAGGCCGGCGCAGACCGACAGCGCGACGAAGTCCTCCGCCCCGGCCGCCGCGGCGAGGCGGTGCAGAGTGCCCATCACGCCGTACGGTACGGGGATCGGCCCGACACAGTCCGTTGTGGACAGATATTCGGTCACTGCGCGCTCCCTTCGAGGAGTCCGCAGGCGTAGAACCCGGGCGCCAGGGACTGCGCCAGATACGTCTCCCCGGACCGGATGCCGAACCGCTCGTGATAGTCGACCAGGTTGATCATCCAGTCGGCGTTTCCGCAGTGCCCGTACGTGGCGAGCGTGTCGGCGAAGTGCAGGGTGTCCGGCCGCAGCCCGACGGATGTCGCGTTGAACAACGTCAGCGGCTTGTACAGGTTGGCCGCGAACACCTTGGTGAGCTGCCCCGGCCGCCGGCCGCCGGCGCGCAGCACCGCGGCCAGCGTCCGGTCTGCGACGTTCTTGCGCGAGATGAAGGTGTCGCGGCCGAGCAGCCCCTCCGGGTCCATCTTGACCCCGGACGAGAGCAGCCGCACCAGCCCCGGTCCGGTTCGGGTCAGCAGGCAGCTGACGGCCGCGTCGCCGAACATGGCGTAGGAGCGCACCCGGTCGCGGTCCTGCGGTATGAAGTCGAGGGCGACCACCACCACGTGCGTCACGTCCGGATCAGCGAAGAGCCCCTCGCCGTGCCGCAGTGCGGTCAGCGAGCTACAGCACCGCTGGAAGGACACGACGTGCGGGACGCAGTCGTCCAGCCCCAGGGCGAGCAGCACGCGGCCCGCGAAGTCCGGCGGCAACAGGGCGAGGGTCGGGTCGCTGGTCGCGAACACGAGGTGACCGACGTTCGCGGCCGTGGCGCCGCCGGCCTGAAGGGTCCGGCGTACGGCGTCGACGACATAGTCCTCCACCGGGTCCGACATCTTCCGGTAGGTCCTGCATCCCATCTCGGCGTAGTCGACGCCGAACGACACGCTCTCCCACAGCGCCTCGAAATCGGGGATGTTCTCCGGCTTGCATTCCACGTCGCCGAAGGCGCACGCGAACGAGCCGATGCCTATGTCTTCGTGATCGGAGATCATGCTTCCTTCGATCGGCCGAGGGGACAACGGAAATGCCGGGCCCGGCGCGGCGACGACGTCAGGACCGGACCGGTTCGACCGCGCTCGCGTCGATCTCGCGCAGCACGGAGGCGATGCCGTCGATGTCGTTGAGTCGAGGGACCCACTCCGGGCGGACGGTGACGCCGCCGTTGGTGTACTTCTTGATGTAGTTCATCAGCATGACGATCATGTTGAGCGAGCTGATGCCCAGCTCCTGCCGCGACTGAGCCCGCAGGATCTGCTCGTAGGTGAGGTCGGTGCCCGTGGGCTGCGTCGCGAGGAACTCGGCGACCCTGTGCCGGTATTCGTCAGCGTCCATTGCTCTCGACCTTCGGGAAGGGGAAGCCGTTGAGGTTGTTCTCGTGGATTCGGTTGTACCCGTACCTGTCCTCGCCGGAGACCATCACGCCGCCGTGGTAGTCGAGGTCGATCGCGTCGCCGAATCCGCTCAGACGGTTGATGTTCTCGTAGACCCGCACGGACGGCGAGACGTAGCGGGACGCCAACCCGACGCGCTTGTCGGCACTGATGTTCGGGTTCGAGCCGTGGACGCACTTGGCCAGGAAGATGACGAACTGGCCCGCCTTCAGCTCCATGTCGACGATCTCCTGCTTGTTCGGGTCCCAGTTCTTGTCGAGCTTGAGTTCCGCGTAGTCGTAGCCGAAGAAGTCGTGGGACTTGTTCTCCACGTTGTAGGACATCGGCTTCGTCTCGTCGTAGTACCACTGTTTGTGGCTGCCGGGCAGGAAGCGCAGGCAGCCGTGCGCCTTGTCCGCCGAGGAGAAGGCCGTCCAGACGGTCAGCTCCTGCGTGGCGGCCGTGGACTCCTCGGTGTAGCGCAGCGAGGGGTAGGAGACGGTCTCCGACTCGAATACGGTGAATGCCTCGACCTGGTGCCAGCCCGTTCCCGAGTCGCCGGGCTCCTTCTCGAAGATGTGCGTCTTCCAGCACATGATGTCCTCGCCCATGAGGCTGCGAAGCTTGTCGACGATCGCCGGCTGGGCAATGTGCCGCGACAGCGTGTCGCAGTCGAGGTGCCGGTCGTAGTTGATGACGGTCGAGTTGTGCGGCTTGTTCGCCGACGTGACCATGTCGATCATGGCCTGGCTCCAGACCAGTGGAGCCTCGTCCTCGTCGTAGAGGTCGAACGGCCCGAGGAACCCGTTCTCCTTGAATGACTCCACCTGTTCGGCCGTCAGTCCTCGGATCGCTGTGTCGCTCGTGCTTTCCACCACCTTGATTCCCTTCTTCGAAGAGGTGCCTGCCGGCCGGACATGCCTGGAATGAGGAATGTGGGGCCACTCACGGCCAAACGTAACCACCCTCGGCCGAGGCGTCTTGTCACCGGAACCGGTCTCCCCGCGCTGCCGCCACGGTGGTGGCCGGGCGCGGCTGGGAATATCGAACGAGCCGCGTTACCATCCACAATGGACTCGCAGACAACGCCCGTCGCGTCGGCCCCCGTCGCCTCGCTGATCAGTACCAACACGCCCGCGCGGCACCTCGGCGCGAGCGCCCGCGCCGGTCGTCGTCGCCCCGGTGATGCGGCGTCGGTGATCCGGGATGTCCGTTCGTCGAGCGGGGTCCTGTCGCAACTACCCTGATACCTGCGTCGGTTAGTATCTGGACCAGGCCGATGAGGTAGTGCATTGTGTCCCCCACGGAGACAGGGCCCAGCGTCCCACCAGAACCTTTCGCCCTCTTTTCACGTCTCTCCACAGGCGATGAGGTCGCAGGACTCAACCGGAGTTCACGAGACGAGAGGATGGCACTCATGTGTCGTGTCAGCCTGGTTTTCGCACCTGTCCGCCACGAATGACAAACAGGCCCGCTGCCACGAACGGCGCGACCTACCCCGGACTGTCGGCCATGCCGGCAGTGGTGACGGGCTGTCTCGCCGGCGCACCGGAGTCGTCTTCGGACGAGCCGTCCGGCGGCCGGGTCGCGCTCGTCAGCGGCGCCAACCGCGGGCTCGGTCTACAGATCGTTCGGAGGCTGGCCGCGAACGGCATGAGGGTTGTGCTGGCCAGTCGTTCGATCGCGGGGGGCCAGGCCGCGGTCGACCTCCTGGGCGACCTCGCGGACCGGGTGGCGGTTCGCCAGCTCGACGTGAACGACGCGGACTCGATCGCCCGGCTGGCCGCCTGGCTGCTCCGCGCCCTCGGCCGGTGTGACGTGCTGGTGAACAACGCGGCGGTGCTGCTCGATGAGGACCAGGGCGCGAGCACGGTCGACCCGCAGCTGGTCCGGCGCACGATCGAGACCAACCTGATCGGCGCCTGGCAGGTCACTCAGGCCGTCGTGCCGTTGATGCGCATCCACCGCTACGGACGGATCGTCAACATCTCCAGCGGACTGGGCAGCCTCG
>CAJCJE010000574.1 GCA_903970565.1 Candidatus Melainabacteria bacterium
AGGCTGGCGCGGGAGCTGCTGCCGCCGCTGCTGACCACGGTCCGGCACATCGCCTGTGACGACGGCAGCACACGCAAGACGCTCTGGCGCGCGCACGACGGGACCCTGCTGGAGAGCGTGCTGATGCGCTACCCGGACCGGGCGACGGTCTGCGTGTCCAGCCAGGCCGGCTGTGGCATGGCCTGCCCCTTCTGCGCGACCGGACAGGGTGGCCTACAGCGCAACCTCTCCTGCGCCGAGATCGTCGAACAGGTCCGCTCGGCGGCGGCGGCCATGCGCGACGGGGAACTACCCGGCCCGGACGGGGCACCCGGTCGACTGTCCAACGTGGTCTTCATGGGCATGGGGGAGCCGCTGGCCAACTACCGGCGGGTGCTCGACGCCGTCCACCGGATCTGCGACCCGGCCCCGGACGGCCTCGGCATCTCCCAGCGGTCGGTGACCGTGTCCACGGTGGGTCTGGTGCCGGCCATTCACAAGCTGGCCACCGAAGACCTCCAGGTCCGGCTCGCGGTGTCGCTGCACACTCCCGACGACGAACTGCGCGACACGCTGGTGCCGGTGAACAACCGGTGGAAGGTCGCCGAGGTACTGGAGGCGGCCCAGCACTACGCGAAGACCACCGGGCGGCGGGTATCGATCGAGTACGCGCTGATCCGTGAGGTGAACGACCAGCCGTGGCGGGCGGATCTGCTCGGCAAGCTGCTGCACCGGTATCTCGGGCCGCTCGTGCATGTGAACGTGATCCCGCTCAACCCCACCCCCGGCAGTGCGTGGGACGCCAGTCCCAAGCCGGTGGAGCGGGAGTTCGTCCGTCGGGTCAACGAGCAGGGCGTTGCCTGCACGGTCCGCGACACTCGGGGCCGGGAGATCGCCGCGGCCTGCGGTCAGCTCGCCGCCGAGGGCTGAGCCCACCCCAGGAACCCCTGGTCAGGATCGGCCGGGGGAGGGGCTTGGGGTCAGCGGTTCCAGGGATTGCGGCTCTTGGCGACCCTGCGGATGAGCAGGATGACCGCCACGACGCCGCTCATCGCGAGGTAGAAGTCCTCGACGTGACCGATCTGGTTGCCGATGAACAGCAGGAAACTGATCACCGCGACAAAGGCGAGCCAGAGGGTGGTGCCGCGCGGGAGGGTGCCGTGCCAGCCCCATTCGGCCGACGGCTCGTCCTGCGGGTCGACGGTGCTCTTGGTGAGCGCATGTCCGGTGTCCGTTCCGGAAACCTGCTCCAGGTCCGACGAGGCCACGGCTGCCACGCTCCTCACCTTCACGCTACTGATCACGGTCGGGGTTCATCGTCGCACAGGGCCGCCCGCCCCGTGGAGGGCGGGCGGCCCTGACGGCTACGGGTCCTGCGTCAGCCGTCCGGTGGAGACGAAGCCGGCCACCGTCGGAGAGGTCGACGGCGGTGCCGGCCGGATCGTCAGCGGCGGACGGAGGAGCGGCTACGACTGGTGACCAGCCGGTAGATGGCCAGCACCACGACCGCTCCCACGATCGCCAGCAGCCAGGTCCGCAGGTTGAAGAACCCGCCGAGGTCGGTGTGGAAGACGTACTTGCCGATGATGCCGCCGACGAAGCCGCCGATGACGCCCAGCAGCATGGTCACGATGAGGCCGCCACCGTCTCGACCAGGCATGATGAGTTTGGCGATGGCTCCGACGATCAGTCCGAGCACGATCCAGCCGATGATCCCCATGTTCCGTACCTTTCGGTTGCTGTCATCCGTCTGATCCGGGGATGGTCCGGGGATGACGTCTCGGTACAGAGGTACCCATTGAGCGGATCGGCACTCCCTGTTATCAATCTGTAATGTCCCGGCTGGGCATCGGGGCTGTTCGGATCACCGTTGTCGGTCGCTCGTGTCATCGGAGAAGGCCGTACCTCCCAACTTTTCCCGAGCGCCCTTACGCTCTGTTGAGGTTGTTCGGGAACAATGGAGCGCAATGAAACTCGCCAGCTCAGTCGAACCGGCCGTCAACGCCGCCGGCGCCGTCAACGCGGCCAACGCGGCCAATGCCCCGACCCCGACCCGACGTGCCGTGCTGATCCTGGGCTCGACCGGCTCCATCGGCACCCAGGCCCTCGACGTGATCGAGGCCAACCCGGACGGGTTCGGTGTCGCCGGCATCGCTGCCGGCGGTCGGGATCTCGCGCTGATCGCCGGCCAGGTGCTGCGGTCGGCCGTCCCGGTGGTGGCCATCACCAGGGCGCGGCACGTCGAGGACTTCCAGGCCGCGCTGCGCGCCGAGGCGGATCGGCGCGGCCTCGGCCCGGCCGGCTACGCCCCACCCAGGGTGCTGGTCGGGCCGGAGGCGGTGCGGGAGTTGATCGAGTCGACCCCGGCCGACATCGTGCTCAACGGCATCGACGGTGACCAGGGGCTCGCCGCGACGCTGACCGCGCTGGCCACCGGGGTCCGACTCGCGCTGGCCAACAAGGAGTCGCTGATCGCCGGCGGCCCGCTGGTGCTGAAGGCCGCCGCGCCGGGGCAGATCGTGCCGGTCGACTCCGAGCACTCCGCGCTGGCCCAGTGCCTGCGCGGCGGCCGGGCGCGGGAGGTCGCCAAGCTCGTCCTGACCGCCTCCGGCGGCCCGTTCCGGGGCCGGCGGCGGGCCGAACTGGCCGGTGTCACCCTGGCCGACGCGCTGGCCCACCCGACCTGGTCGATGGGGCAGCTGGTGACGCTCAACTCGGCCACCCTGGTGAACAAGGGCCTTGAGGTGATCGAGGCCCATCTGCTGTTCGGGGTTCCCTACGAGCGGCTCGGCGTGGTGGTGCACCCGCAGTCCATCGTGCACTCGATGGTCACCTTCGCCGACGGCTCGACGCTGGCCCAGGCGAGTCCGCCGACCATGAAGATCCCGATCGCGCTCGCGCTGAGCTGGCCGGACCGGCTGGTGGACATCGCGCCGGCCTGCGATTTCAGCCAGGCGCAGTCATGGACCTTCGAGCCGCTGGACCACGAGAACTTCCCGGCGGTGTCGCTGGCGATCGCCGCCGGCAGTGCCGGCGGCAGCCTCCCGGCGGTGTTCAACGCGGCCAACGAGGAGGCCGTCGGCGCGTTCGTCGACGGTGCACTGTCCTTCACGGGCATCGTGGACACCATCGCCGCGGTGCTGGAGTCGGCCGAGGCCGACTGGGCCGGGCAACCGGCCGACGTGGACGAGGTGTTCGCCGCGCAGCGGTGGGCACGGGCCAGGGCGCGGGAGCGCGTCGCCGGGTCGGCGACGTCAGGTGGCAGTTCCCGCTAGCGGCCGGCTGAGACCGACCAGGAAAGGATTCACGTGCTCGCCTACATCATCGGTGTGGTGCTCTTCGCCCTCGGTATCGGCTTGGCGGTAGCGCTGCACGAGGCAGGGCACATGCTCACCGCGAAGATGTTCGGGATGAAGGTCCGCCGGTACTTCATCGGCTTCGGCCCGAGGGTCTTCTCGTTCCGGCGCGGTGAGACCGAGTACGGCCTGAAAATCATTCCGGCCGGTGGCTTC
>CAJCJE010000575.1 GCA_903970565.1 Candidatus Melainabacteria bacterium
CGGCCGGCCGGCACCTCGTCGAGCCGATCTCCGGCGTGCAGCACGGCCTGTTTCCCCGGCCGCTGGACACCCGCCGGGCCGGTCTCGCGCCGGAACCCGCGCCGGTGATCGTCCAGCAGTACCTCGAGGCCGACTACGAGCTGCGCGTGTTCGTCATCGGCGAGCAGGTGATCTCCTACCGGGTGGACAAACTCGACCCCGCGCAGCTGTGGGTCGACCCGGACGCCGTCGACGTTCGGCGGACCGAGCTGTCCGAGCCGCTGGGCGCCACCCTGCTCGCGCTGACCCGGTACTGGCGGATGAACGTGGTCGCCTTCGACCTACTCGTGCGCGGCGAGGAGACCGTCTTCCTCGAGGCCAATGTCAATTGTGACTGGCAGTGGTTCGAGCGCCGTTCAGGTGAGCCTGCGGTGTCACACGCGGTAGCCACGTGGGTGACCGCTCGATTCGAAGAGTTACGACGCCGTTGACCGCGTGTTCGTGATCGAATCGCACTCGACTACTGGGTAAGCTCTGACCTGCGAAAACGCTAGATTCGTCGAGTGTCGGGTCTAACAAGTTCGGCCAAGAGCTTCCCCGAATGGGTGACAACCGCATAAGCTGCGCCCGCCCCCGTAGCCCAACAGGCAGAGGCATTCCCCTTAAAAGGGAAGTGTTGCCGGTTCGAATCCGGTCGGGGGCACTACCGCTCGCCTGGCAGAACAGTCGGCCGACCAGGGCGTTGCGGACTACGGGATTGTGTCGTGAATTGTCTGCAAAAGTATCGCGTTGGGCATCTGCGTACTTCCGGCATTTGCGTACTTCGGGCGGATTCGTACCAGGGCAAGATCGATATCGACGTCGGACGGGAAGACCGGGTAGGTCGCGGTCGGCGCGAGGAAGTGCATTCGGTATCCGACATCACGCAGCCCCGAGAAACGACAAACCAGCTGATCACCGCCATCGGAAACACCGATCTCGGGACGGGCCCTTTGATGATCATGAAAGTGCTCTTGGCTGAGTCTGCCCGGTGGGACAGTATGTGTTCCGTCGTTGGCATCGGGGGCAACGTGGGCGTTCGTCCATTTGGCAGCTAGCCGGGACCGATCGGTCCAGAGCAAGTGTTCGGGCGCGGCATCGGTCGTGGGGCACGCTAGTGAGACGGAGAGGTGTCGGCATTGTCGTTACTGGGGATCGACGCGGCCCGGTCCGGGGCGGAAGTGCTGGCCTGGAGCCGGGACCTGGTCGAACCGGCCATGAGACGGGCAATGGATCGATTACCCGCGTCGACTCGACGGGTTGTCGACTACCACTTCGGCTGGTCCGATGAGAACGGTGAACCCGCCGTCGGTCGCGGCTCGGCGGGACGGGACGGTCTCGGCAAGGCGATCCGGCCGGCACTGGTGCTGCTGACCGCGCAGGGCGTCGGCGGTGACATCGCCCAAGCACTGCCCGCCGCGTGCGCGATCGAGCTGGTGCACAACTTCAGCCTGCTGCACGACGACGTGATGGACCGCGACCCCACCCGCAGGCACCGGCCGACCAGTTGGGTCGTGTTCGGTACCGGTCCGGCGATCCTCGCGGGGGACGCGCTGCTGACGATGGCCTTCGACGTGCTCGGGAGCATCGGCACGCCGAACGCGGGAAGTGTGCTGTCGGTACTGTCCAACGCCCTGTACGAGTTGGTGGACGGTCAGAACGCGGACCTGTCCTTCGAAAAACAGGTCGACGTCGGACTGTCCGAATGCGTCCGGATGGCGGCCGGCAAGACCGGTGCGCTGCTCGGCGGCGCGTGCGGCCTCGGCTGTCTTGCCGGCGGCGGAAGCCAGGAGCAGGCCGAGGCGTTGAGCGGATTCGGCCAGCAGCTCGGGCTGGCGTTCCAGTTCGTGGACGATCTGCTCGGCATCTGGGGTAACCCCGGTACGACCGGCAAACCGGTGTACTCCGACCTGATCAACCGCAAGAAGTCCGCGCCGGTGGTCGCCGCGCTGAACTCCGGCACCGTGCACGGCCGGCAGTTCGCCGAGCTCTACCGCGGCGACGGCGTGCTGAACGAGGCGGAACTCGCCCGCGCCGCGGCCCTGATCGAATCCGCCGGCGGCCGTGCCTGGGCGGAGGCGCAGGCCGAGGAAAGCCTGGCGCGCGGCCTGTCCTTCTTGGACGATGCGGGGTTGCCCGCGCGGGCCCGCGACGAACTCGCCAACCTCGCCGGACTCGCGGTGTACCGCGACCGGTGAGCAGGCCGGAGACGTTTCCACTTCAGCGGAAGGTGCAGATGGACAACCCGATCGACCTGGCGGATCTGATCGTCGACGAGTTGGGCGAACGCCCGGTGGCGGCGATGGCCTACTCCACCGCGTGGGCCGCCGCGCTGGCCGACGACGACGGTCACCCGCTGTTCCCGAAGGCCGGCCAGTGGCTGCGGGAACACCAGCATCCGGACGGTTCCTGGGGCGGCACCGTGCCCAACGCCTACGACCGGCTGGTGTCCACGATGGCCGCCGTGCTGGCGCTGCACGAGAAACCCGACGACGGGGCCGAACGCGCGGTCCGCGCCGGAGTGGACTACCTGCGGGACAACGAATCGGCGTGGCGGCACGAGGTCGGCGAGCCGATCGGGTTCGAGGTGGTCGCGCCGTACCTGGCCACGCGGTTGCGCGCGGCCGGGCTGGTCTCGCTGGGTTCGCTGGCGGAACTGGAGCGGCTGCGCGCGGACAAGCTGGTCATGATCCCGCGCGGCGTCCTGGCCAAGCAGCCGACCGGTCTGCTGTACTCGCTGGAGGCGCTGGACGGTCTGGTCCCAGTGTCCGAACTGGCCGGTTTCGCCGCGCCGAACGGGTCGATGGCCAACAACCCGGCGGCAACGACCGTGCTGTGGACGGCGACGAAGGACGAGGCCGCGCTGCGCTACCTGGTCGCGGCCTCCGCCAGCGCGGGAGACGGCGGTCTGCCGGAGATCTACCCGATCAGCGTGTTCGAACCGGCCTGGGTGATCTACCTGCTCGGCCGCGCCGAACTGGTTCCGGTCGCGGCGAAACGACACATCGAGCGACTGGTCGGGTTGACCGGCGGGCGCAGTGAACCGCTGGGCGCCAGCGAGGAGTTCCCGGTACCCGACTCCGACGACACCGCGATGGTCGCGAACATCGCACACGCCAACGGCTACCCGGCAATGCCGTTGCTGGAGGCGTTGCTGGCATTCGAACACGACGACCACTTCGTTGGTTTCGCCCATGAGCGCGGCGCTCCGGTGAGCGCGAACGCCAGGGTGCTCGAGGCGTTCACCACTCATCCGGACCGATTCGCCAGTCAGATCGGCAAGGCCAGGGACTTCCTGCTCGATACGCGCGTGGACGGTGCCTGGTGGCACGACAAGTGGCACCTCTCGCCCTACTACGCCACCGCGCAGGCCGCCGCCGGACTGGCCGGTGTCGTCGGCCGCGACGCCGTGGTCGGTACCTGGCGCTGGCTGCTGGACACCCAGCACCCGAACGGTTCCTGGGGTGCGGCGGGCGGCTTACCGGAGGAGACCGCGTACGCGGTGCTCGCCATCGACGCGCTGGCGCGACTGTGCGGCCCGGTGCCCACCGACACCTACGACCGGGCGCGCGCCTACCTGGGTGCGCAGCTCGACGCCACCGACTATGCCGAACTGTGGATCGGCAAGGGCCTCTACACGCCGCCCACCGTCGTGCGGGCCGCGGTACTGGCCGCGTACGTCCTCAGTGGAGGCGGTAGCCATGCCTGAACGCGAATTCCCGGCCGCCGGGCAGTGCGTGCCGATCGTGACCCTGGGTTCTGCCGTCCTCGCCGACCTGATGCGGTGGACCGCCGAGCAGCTGCCCGGCTACGAGTACCTGCCACT
>CAJCJE010000576.1 GCA_903970565.1 Candidatus Melainabacteria bacterium
AGGTAGCGGCGGATCCCCGCCGCGACGGTCGCCTCGTCCCCGATCAGTGCCAGGTCGACGTAGCCGTCCTTCACCTCTCCCGAGAACGGGTGCACCGACCACTCCGAGGCGTCGGCGGGAACCACGTCGAGGTGCCCGTGCACCAGCAGCGCGCCGCGGGCGGAGTCGGCGCCGGCCAGCCGCGCGATGACGTTGCCCCGGCCCGGTGCCCCGGATTCGACGTAGGTGACGTCGTAGCCGGCGTCGCTCAGTTTCCCGGCGACGTACTCGGCCGCCTTGCCCTCCGTGCCGGCCGCGGACTTGTCGCCGGTGTTCGTGGTGTCGATCGCGATGAGATCGCTGGCGAGCGTGACGACTTCCGCCACCGCCGCGTCGGCCAGCGCGGGACTCGGGAACGTCACCAGGCAACCGGGGTCGCCGTGACCGCGCCCAGCGGAGCGAGGCCGAGGTTCTCGCGCAGCGTCGTGCCCTCGTACTCGGTGCGGAACACGCCGCGTTCCTGCAGCAGCGGCACGACCTTGTCGACGAAGGGATCCAGGCCACCGGGGACCAGGTGAGAGCCGATGATGAAACCGTCGCTGGCATCGTCTTGGACGAACCGGTTGATCTCCGCGGCCACGGTCGCCGGTGACCCGATGAACGACTGGCGCCCGGTCACTTCGATGATCAGCTCCCGGGTGGTCAGGTTCTCGGCCTCGGCTTTGGCGCGCCACTGGTTCGCCAGTGCGACCGGGCTCTTCGCCAGCTGGCGCGCGCCGGCGTTGCCCTTGGCCACCAGTCCGCCGATCTCGCTCACAACGGGGTCGAAGGCCGGCAGCGGGCCGTCCGGGTCGTGACCGGACAGGTCGGTGTTCCAGAGCTGCTCCAGGAACCTGATCGCGGTCGCGGGTGACACCTGCGCCAGCCTGATCTCCCGGGCGGCCTCCTCGGCCTCCGCGTCCGTGTCACCGAGGACGAACCCGGCGGCCGGCAGGATCAGCAGCTGGTCACGGGTCCGGCCGAACTTCGGCAGCCGGTTCTTCACGTCGGCGTAGAACGCCCGTGCCTGGTCGTACTGCGAGTAGCGGGAGAAGATCACGTCGGCGGCGGTGGCGGCGAAGTCTCGTCCCTCGTCGGACTCTCCGGCTTGCAGGATCACCGGGCGGCCCTGCGGGCTGCGCGGCACGTTGAACCGGCCGTTGATGTCGAAGTGGGCATCCTCGTGGGTGAAGCCGCCCGGCGCCGGCGTGGACAGGAACTGCCCGGTTTCCTTGTCGGCGACGATCTCGTCGCCGTGCCAGGAGTCCCACAGCTCGCTCGCGGTCCGCAGGAAGGTCCTGGCCCGTTCGTAGCGCTGATCTTGCGGGAGGAACCCGCCGCGGCGGAAGTTCTCCCCGGTGAAGGCGTCCCAGCTGGTGACCACGTTCCAGGCGGCCCGTCCGCCGGACAGCCAGTCCAGGGACGCGAACTGCCGGGCCACCTCGTACGGCTCGTTGAAGGTGGAATTGATCGTGCCGGCCAGCCCGATGTGCTCGGTGACCGCGGCCAGGGCCGCGAGCACGGTGAAGGTGTCGGGCCGGCCGACGATGTCGAGGTCGTGGATCTTCCCGGCGTGCTCGCGCAGGCGCAGTCCTTCGGCCAGGAAGAAGAAGTCGAGCTTGCCGCGCTCAGCGGTCTGAGCGACGTGCCGGAACGAGTCGAACGCGATCTGACTGCCCGCGGCCGGGTCGCTCCAGACGGTGGTGTTGTTCACGCCGGGGAACCCGGCCGCGAGGCGGATCTGCTTCAGTGACGTGCTCATCGGTATCCCCTGCTGACGATTCAGGCCGCGCCCGCGGCGTATCGGTTGGCTGGACGGGACAGTCCCAGCAGCCCGCGCAGGGTGTTCGCCTCGTAGGCGGCGCGGAAGGCGCCGCGGCGCTGCAGCTCGGGCACCAGGTAGTCCGTGATCTGGCTCAGGTCGTGCGGCAGGACGGCGGGCCGCAGCCGGTAGCCGGACAGGCCAGCGCGGTGCCAGTCGAGCAGCAGGTCAGCGAGTTCGGCCGGGGTGCCGACGAAGATCTCGGCGTCGCTGGTGTACTCGGCTCCCGCGCGCGCGTCCAGCCGCTGCTTGCGCGCGACCGCGGTCGCATGCTCGCGGTCGAGGAAGACGACCAGGTCGGCGAAGACATGCACGGTGTCGGCCGCACGCCCGACGGCCTGCTGCTGCGCACGGATCTGGGCGATGATCGCGGTCGCGTCGGCGGCACTGTGCGGCGTGACGAACCCGACGTCCGTCGACCGTGCGATCAGCTGATACGGCACTTCTGCGTGCCCGAGCGCGGCGACGACCGGCTGCCCTTGCGGCGGCCGCGGTGTGATCGAGGGCCCTTTCACGGAGAACCAGCGGCCTTCGAAGTCGATGTAGTGCAGCTTGTCCCGGTCGATAAAGCGGCCGGTCGCGAGGTCGCGGATCTCCGCGTCGTCCTCCCAGCTGTCCCAGAGCCGGCGCAGCACCTCGACGTAGTCCGCGGCCTCGTCGAAGGAGTCCCGCAGCCGCTGCCGCAACCCGGGGGCGTCGAGGTTGGCGTAGTCCTCGCGGCGCAGCGGCTGGATCTCGCGCCGGCCGAAGTGGGCCGCCCCTTCGGCGGTGCCGTCCAGCTGCACCCGGATGCCGGCCCGGCCGGCGCTGGCGTAGTCGATCGTGGCGATCGCCTTCGCGAGGTGGAACGGCTCAGTGTGATTGACGATCGCAGTCGGCAACAGCCCTATGCGGCTGGTCACGGGCGCGACCCTGGCCGCGATAAGGGTGGCGTCGAGGCGCCCGCGAACCCGGTCAGCCCGGTCGTCGGGCTGGAGCGGATGGTCGGACTGAAGCCGGAGTCCGTCCTCGATCGTGACGAAGTCGACGAGGCCGCGTTCGGCCCGCTGAATCAGGTCGACCCAGTACTTCGGGGTGAACAGTTCGCCGGGACGGGCATCGGGCTCACGCCACGCGGCGGGATGCCAGCCGGCGCTGTCCAGCGCGATCGCGAGGTGCAGAGAGTTGGTCGAACGTGACATGACCGGTCGTCGCTTTCGAAGAGGGTTCGCGTGGAGCCGGCCGGCACCGGACGGCTGCCTTGTCAGTGCGAGGGCGTCCAGCCCAGCTGGGGCGCGAGGTTGTAGCGCACGTCGTGCAGGATCTGCTCGTACTCGTGCTTGTCGAACTCATACGGCACCTCGACGCGCAGTTCGGTGACGCGGGCCACCACCGGGTCGGCGGCGAGGTGTTCGAGGATCTCGTCGGTCGTCCCGATCAGGTCGACCGGGAAGAGGATGCCGTCCCTGCCTCCGTTGCCGGGGAACGTCTGCGGTTTGAGCGTTCGCTCGTACCGGCTGGCGCCGTACTCTCGGTACCGTTCCCGCTGCTTGGCGTCGGCGCTGTCGGTCGGGACGATGACACGCCCGATGCCGACGCGGCCAGCGCGGCCCGCGGGCAGACCCGACTGGTAGGCGTCGAGCACCGAGTTCTGCGCCGCGTAGAAGTCGGTCGCGCCGCCGCCGAAGATCACGTTGCCTGAGAGCAGGTTCAGACCTTGCTCCCCGGCCCACTTCGCTGAGCTCGCACTGCCGGCGCCGTACCAGATCCGGTCGACCAGGCCCTCGGCCTGTGGCTGCAGCCGCGGACGCTGCACGTTGCCGGGTGAGCGGATGACGGTGCCGGAGTCGCCGATGTAGTTCCCGCGCAGGTTCTCCACCAGGCGGGCGATGCGCCCGTGCTTGAGGTCGAAGCCGCGCCAGTCGCCGTCGTAGACGAGGTCGCCGAGGATCTCGGCGTGCGGCATCGAGGAGCTGAACCCGATCTGCAGCCGCCCGCGGGACAGCACGTCGGCGAGCGAGAGGTCCTCGGCGAGGCGGAACGGCGATTCGTAGCCGATCGGGATCACCGCGGTGCCCAGCTCGATGTGCTGGGTGCGCTGACCCGCCGCGGCCAGGAACACCGCCGCGGAGCCGACGCCGTGCTCGAGATGGCGCTGCCGGATCCAGGCGCCGTCCCAGCCGGCCTTCTCGGCGTCCTCGAACAACTGCAGCGTGGCCTCGAGCCCCGTGTAGGGGTCGTCGTCGGCGAAGTTGCCGGGGGTCAGGAAACCGAGGACGTGGATGTGGCCGACTCCTGTCGCGTTCTCACTCATCCGCGCTCGTTCGGCCTCCGCTCGGCGCCGGCCCGTTGGATCGTTGCCGTCATCGCAGCCTCCCTGTGGTGTCTTGTGAGATGTCAGTGCGCGGGCGTGGTCCGCGGGTCGGGGATGTAGTCGGTGACAAGGAAGCGCTTGAGTACGTCCGCGCTCCCGGTCACGTCCAGTTCCGGCCGCGGCGGCACCGCCCGCTTCCAGACCAGCAGCGCGATGTCCTGCGCGGCGCCCGCGACGACGACGGACGCGCTCGACGGCCCGGCGGGCGCGCGCTCAGTCGTCAGGCGGCCGTCGCTCACCCGCACGCTCCAGGCCGCGTCGGTGTCCGCGGCCCGCAGCAACACCGTGCCGCCGATGTCAGCCACGCCGCTGCCCGCCAGCCGGGGGACGAAGTTCGCGAACACGCTCTCCACCTCCTGGACCGCCAGGTCGGCCGGGATCGGCGCGTGGTCGCCGAGGACGGATTCCACGTCCCAGCGGTGCACGCCGACCTCGACCGCGAGCAGCGGGGCGATCAGCCGCGCGGGGCGGTCGCCCGCGTCATGCGGGAACGGCACGGGCTTGTCAGGCGGTACCTCGCTGAGCACGGTGACCAGCGGTTCCAGCCCGGCCAGCACCCAGTCGGCGGCATCCGGCCCCTCCGGCACCGCGGCGCCGGAGTCATCCGCGCCGCCGGTGACGATGGCATGGAACGTGCGGAGCCCGCGCCCGATGTGGACGGCGAGGCTGTGCACGGTGAAGTCCGGGTAGGCGGGCACGTGGACCTGCGGCGGCGACCGCCTGACGACCGCGGCGAACCGCTCGGCCTCCCGTCGCAGGTGATCCAGCCACGGCTCAGGAGCCGGCCCGGCCGCTGACTTAGTGCTCACTGGCGTCTCCTTGCGTCCTGCTACCGGCCGGCCGAGTTGATGGCGAATGACACAACCCTCCCTCTCCCGCCGGCAGCTTGTCAATTATCTTGATCAGTTTTATGGGGAATTGCGCCCGGGGCCGGGACCGTCAGCCGCCTGTGCTGCGCCAAAACCCGACCGGAAGCTGGACCGCCCAGCAGGCCCGTAACCTCCTCATGGACCTCGGCGAGCGCGCCAGCAGGTTCCAGTTCCTGATCCGCGACCGGGACGGCAAGTTCACCACGGCGTTCGACGGCGTCTTCGCCGGGAACGGCACGCGGGTCATCAAGACGCCGGTCCGGTCGCCGAAGGCGAACTCGTTCGCGGAGCGGTTCGTGGGGACGCTTCGCCGTGAGTGCCTCGACCACGTGCTGATCCTCGGCGAGAAGCACCTTCGCAACGTACTGGCCGAGTACGCCAGGCACTACAACGGCCACCGCCCGCACCAGAGCCTGCAGCAGGAGTCCCCGCAGCGCCAGCCCGCCAACCCCGTCGATATCACCGCACGGATCGAGCGCAGACAGGTTCTCGGCGGCCTGATCAGCGAATACCGAAGAGCTGCCTAGCGCGCGTGAGACGCCAGGTCAGCAACGACGAACGAATTTTGGCATAGCACAGGTGTTTTTCTAGATCCACGTCCTCTGGCGGTGCCCGGTCAGCGGGCACTCGCGTCATCCTGCGCCCCTCCCCCATGGAGTCGCAATGTCACAATCAGTAACTGAAACAACACCATCAGCAGGCATCTCCGAACTCGTCGTCCAGGAGAAGCACTTCCATCACACGCTGGGCTTCCGGTCGCTCACCGCGACCTCCTTCGGCGGCATCATCGGCTCGGGCTGGCTGTTCGGCGCGTTCTACGGCGTGCA
>CAJCJE010000577.1 GCA_903970565.1 Candidatus Melainabacteria bacterium
GTTTCCAGCGCGGCGATGAAGGAGTAGGGCCAGCCGGGGATCAGTTGTGCTTGGTTTTTGGCGCGTCCGTAGACGTGGCAGAACAGGCGTTGCGCGCTAGTGGCCACGTCCGGGCGTAGCCATGGGCTGACGTCCACGGCCAGTACCAGCCGTCCGTCAGCGGCGCGGGGCAGCGGTAATCCCGCGAGGGTGACGCGGAGTCGGTTGATCTCGATCCGGCCGTGGTTGACCCCGTCATAGAGGGCACCGTGTCCGCGTCGATGCTCGGGCACCAGCGATAACTCGGCCAGACTGGTCACCGGGCCTTGGCTGCATAACACCGCGTCGGTCAGCTCGAACAGGGTGTCGGCTCGCGCGGACATCGAGCGGTAGAACTGCTGGCGGAATCGGGACAGCTCCCCGAGTGCACCGGCAGCGCCGGTGTCGTGCACACCGATCATCGAAGCCCTTGGTTGTGATCTTCCTTCTGTCGCAAGAAGAATGATCAACCAAGGGCTTCATCCATGATCAACCGGGGTGTCTCCCCAGCTCCAGAGGGTTAAACAAGAAGCTAAGGCCGCCCTTGTGCTGACCTATTTCGAACACGGCAAGATCAGGTGAAAGTCGGTGAGATCAACTCAGTGCACCGATTTCGACGAGTTACGTCACCGCATTGGCTGATGCGGACGATAGCGACACGACAATTCTGAACGCTCCGGGTTCGCCGGTACCGGGTAACTGCTCACGGTTTCGGGGCGGGAGACCGGGGACAACGCGGGCCTGGGCACCAAGCCGGGTGGCGGGGGGCTACGAAGCACCGGTGTGTTGACGACAGACCACGGCCGGCGATGAGCGGTCGGAAGCGGGACCGGTCGGTGGGTGCGGGGAACTCGGCGCCGGCTGGCACGCTGCGTCGGATCGCCCTGCTGATCCGTACCCCCAGGCGAGGCCGGGGGTTTTGGTTCGGCCTGGCCATCGATGTGTTGTGGCCGATTTTGATGGCCTTCACCAAACCGGTGTGGCGGGGTGGCGAGCATCTGCCGAGGGCCGGTGGCGTGCTGCTGGCCTGCAACCACGTATCCTTCCTCGACCCTATCGAGGGTACCGCGTTCGTCTTGGCGCAGGACCGGATTCCTCGGTACCTGGCCAAGGCCGGGCTGTGGCGGATTCCGATCATCGGGTGGGTGCTTGCCGGGGGTGGGCACATTCCGGTGCATCGTGACCGGTCCGCGCCGCTGAACGCCTATTCCAGTGCCCTGGCCGCTCTTGATCGCGGCGAGGTCGTGGTGGTCTATCCGGAGGGCACGTTCACCGACGACGCGGATGGCTGGCCGATGCGCGGCAAGACCGGTATCGCGCGGATGGCACTGGCCACCGGCGCGCCGGTGGTGCCTCTCGCGCACTGGGGTGGTCAGCAGGTTCTGCGGCGGGGCCGGGTGGTGCCGCGACTGCTGCCTCGCAAGACCGTGCAGGTGCTGGTCGGGCCCCCGGTGGACCTGTCGGAGTTTGCCGGGATGACACCCGGCCACAAGGTGCTGACCGCCGTCACCGCACGGATCATGGACGCGATCACCGATCTGCTCGGCGATATCCGTGGCGAACGGCCACCGGAGGGGCGCCCGGCGGCCTCGCCCGGCTCCCGGGTCGCGACCGAGGTGGGTGGGGATTCCGGTGACGAGATCTCCGCGTGACACGCTGACACCCTGCCGGCCTGGCCGACCCGACCGGTGCCGACCGAGGACGAATGCCTGACCTGATGGAATCCCTGAACCGATGAATTACCGAAAAGAGTGACCGATGCTGGATATCTCGGGGCCGGATTTTCTCGTGCTCATCGTCGCCGCCCTTTTCATTCTCGGACCGGAGCGGATTCCCGGCGCGGCGCGCTGGCTGGGCCGCACGGTGCGTCAGGTACGTGAGTACGCTACCGGCGCGCGGGACCAGATGGAGTCGGAACTGGGTTCCGACCTGGGGGAACTGCGTGAACCGTTGCAGCAGATCGGCAAGCTGCGCAACTTCGATCGGGGCACGCTGACCCGGCACCTGCTGGACGCCACCGGTGGTTACGACCCCCGGCAGGATCTCCAGCAGTTGACCGGTGGCCTGAACCTGGGCGGCCTGGCGTCGGGTGGGGCCGGACCGCTGGGGTCGGGACTGTTGGGAGCCGGCCCGGAAATGCCCCAGGAAATGCCGTTGTCCACCGGTGTTTCCGCCGGATTCGGGCAGGCCGGGCAGTCGCCGTTGACGGTGGGCGAGCGGCCACCGTTCGACCCTGACGCCACCTGAGCAGTCCTCGACCGCTCACCCAGCTCAATCCTTGCCGGGCGCGGCTGCGAATAACCGTCAACGGCCGGTTGAGTTCTCCGGGAAGGTGCCAGGCATGAGTTGTTCGGTTCTGCTGGTGCTGGAGGTGGCCGGGTGAGCCCGGATCTGCATACCCTGACCGGCGCCTACGCATTGGACGCGCTGGAACCCGATGAGCGCGCCGATTTCGAGCGACATCTTGCCGAATGTGACGAGTGCGCGGCCGAGGTCGTCGAACTGCGGGCTACCGCGGCGCGTCTCGCGGCGGCTATCGCGATCTCGCCACCGGAACGGTTGCGCGACCGGGTACGCGCGGAGATCGCGCGGACCAGGCAGGACTCGCCGTTGGTTTCGCGCGGTGCCGGCGCCGACAGCCTTGATCAGCTTGCCCGCCGGCGGAAGCGGATCGTCTACGCGACCTCGGCGGCCGCGGTGGTGGCGTTGTTGGCGGCCGGCGCGTTCGCCACGTTCGCGGTCGAGCGCGGCGATCAGTTGCAGAGCGCGCAGGGACAGCTCGACCAGGCGCGGGCGCGCTATGCGCCGATCTCGCAGCTGCTGGCCGCACCGGATGTCCGCACGGTCACCGACAGCGCGAATGCTGGGACCGTCACGTTGCTGAGTTCGCATCTGCTGCACAAGGGACTGCTCGTCGGCCAACACCTGGCGGCGCCCTCGGCCGGGAATGTCTACCAGGCCTGGGACATCGGCATCAGCGGGTTCCAATCCCTCGGCCTGCTGGGCGATGGCAGCAGTGCCAGCCTGGCCGTGCCCGACCTGGATGCGTCCGACTATGTCGGGATCACGGTCGAACCGGCCGGCGGTTCCACTCAGCCCACGACTGTGCCGATCATGGATTTCGCCGTGTCGAACTGACCAGTTCGACACGGCGAGAGGGCGAGCGGGACGCTGCCTACTTCACGGTCAGCGTGCCCTGCATGTAGTTGTGGATCGAGCAGATGTAGCTGTAGGAACCGGCCTTCTTCGGCGCGGTGAACGTCTTCGTCCCACCGGGAGCCACGTCACCGGTGTCGAAACTCTTGTCCGACGCGGTGACCGTGTGTGTCGCGCTGTCCTCGTTCTTGACCGTCACGGTCGCACCCGGCGACACGCTCAACGACATCGGCGAGAACATGAAGCTCTTGATGACGATGGTGTTTGGCGCGGACGAGGAGGAACTGCTGCCGGTGGAACCACCGGAACTGGAACTACCGCTGCCGGAACCACAACCGGCGATCAGCAGCGCCGCGCAGACCACGGAAACGAGTACGCCAAGCAGGGAAATCCGACGACGTGTCACGAGCGATCACCGGCAATCAGGTTGGTCGGGACGGAATTGGACACCATAGCGGAGGCTACGGGGGTGGGGCCTGCCGAAAAGGCGGCAGCCGGAACAGGAGCCATCGGAACAGGAGCCATCGGGACAGAGGTAACCGGAACAGAGGTAACCGGAACAGGGGTAACCGGAACAGGAGCCATCGGAACGGCGGCAACCGCGACGGGAGCCGTTGCCGTGGCCGACGGGTCTTGTTTCGCCTGTGCCATCTCGGTGCGGAAGATGCGCATCGACTGGCCGAGGGAACGGGCACTGCCGGGCAGCCGCTTCGCGCCGAACAGCACGACGACGACACCGACGATGATGATCAGGTGCCAGGGTTCCAGAGCGTTCAACATGATCGAGCCTTCCTGGGCGGGGTGCCAGAGCGAGAACTGCTGGTCGAGACACAGAAGGGCCGGGCGAGGTCCACTGCAGCTGTGTGGTCCCGCTCGGCCCCATCCGTGGTGGTGCAGGTGACGCAGTCAGTCCAGAGCGGACCGGATCTCAGACGGTCAGCGTGCTCGGGCTCGCTGCCTTGTCGACGGCGAGGAAGTTGTCCGGCACCGGGTACTGGCCGAGGACGAAGTACAGGATCGCCGCGTGCATGGCCTCGACCGGAGCGATCGTCGCCGCGGTGGAGATACCACCGGCACTGGTGACGTTGAACTCGGCGAACAGGTAGGTCTGCGCGGCCTGGTTCTCCAGTTGCAGAGCCAGGTTCGCCACGCCGCCGACCGAGTTCACCGAACCGAGAGCCTTGAGCACGGCCGGCTGACCGGACAGCGGCACATTGGTGATGGTCGGCTTGCCGGCCGAGGTGAGCACCGCGTTCCACGCCTTGGCGTGGTCGGAGTGCTGGCTCATGGCCGTCTGGGCGAAGGTGCCCACTGCCGGCGGCACCGAGCCCAGCTTGCCGGCCTTGGCCGCACCCAGCGCCGCGGTGTAGGCGGCGACGGCCTGGTTCTCCAGCGCCGTTGCCAGCGCGACGACCTTGAGGTCACCGGTGTACGGGCTGGCGGACTTGGCCGGTGCCGAACTGGTGGTGGTTGAACTGGAACTGGAACTGGAACCGCTGCCACAGGCGGCCAGTGCCAGTCCGAGGCCGGCAACACCGGCACCCATCAGGAACCGACGCCGGGCAACACCGCCTGAGCGGCCTTCCTTCTCGGCGATCTCCTCGGCGAAACTCCCGGCGCGGTCGAACATCGTCGGGATGGTCTCCCGGTGCGCCTCGTCGAGGTCACGGGTCATCGTGCGCAGCTCAGCCTCGCTGATCTGCAGCTCCCACTTGTCGTTGCCGTTCACTGCACGGCTCCTTCGTTAACCGGCGAAGCGGAACTGGTTGAGTAGAACGAATCCGGGAATCCGACGCTGCCAGCGGCGGCGGGCAGCATGGCGGGCTGGGTGGGGATCGCGATCAGCGCGGCGCCACCGCCGGCCAGCAGAGCCTGCACGGCCAGCAGCACGGCGCGGTGCTGTGCCTCGACCGGGGCGACACTGCCGAACAGCTTGCGCAGGTTCGGGTCGTCGACCTGGCTGACGTTCTTGGTGTAGGTCTGCGCCGCGACGTCCTCCAGCGTGATGGCCAACTTCACCACGTCCGCCGGCGCCTTGATGCTGGGCAGCATCTGCTGCACGACGGCGGCGTACTTCGGGTCGGCCGCGGTCTGTGCCTTGCCACCCGCCTGGGTGACGGCGGCGTTGAACGCCTGGGCGTGCGCCTGGTGCTGCGCGGTCGTCATCTTGATGAACGCGGCGACGGTGGCGTTACCGGTCTTGATGAACGACAGACCAGCGGCGGTCTGGTAAACGCTGACCGCCAGGTTCTCGATGGAGGCCGCGGTCTGTAGCGCCTGGATGTCAGTGGTGCTACTGGCTGCCATTGCCCGGCCAGCACCGAGTACGACGCCGACGCCGGCGAGCCCAGCCACCATTCCGGCCGGACCCCAGCGGCGTTTGGCTGCCCTCTCTTGCTCCTGCTCGGTGAAATCGCCTAGTGCGTCCTTCGTCAGCCGTACTGCGTCGCTGTTCAAGTCCTGCGACTGCACGGACAACTCAGTCAGCAGGCGGGTGTCGATGCGCTCACCCATTACCAACCTCCGTGTGCTGGTCAAAAGACCCGCGAGGGCGGGCCACGGTGGGTATTCGGCGCATCGGTGGGTACGGCTTGGAATCAATCGATCACACCTTTGGGTGATGATCGTTCTCTCCTCGCGGTACGGACCAAGCCAAGGCCGTGTCCGGCCCGAATAGTGACTGTAAGCCGATGTCAGGGAGGCGTTGCCACCGTTCGTGATCACCGAGGCCACTGGCGCTCACCTTCGGGTGTCTTTTCTCGTACGGGTGATCGGCGTCCGGCTGGCACCCACCTACCCACCCACCACAGTGGTCCGGTCACCGTGGCCGGTGCCGTGCCGTTTTCCTGGTGCGGTTGGAAAACCCGGCACCACATCGGTGCCGGCTCACCATCCGAGGGGTCTCATGCCTGACAACCGTCGTTCCGTCGGTCTGCTCGTGGTCCGGCTGGTCACCGCCGTCGGATTCGCCATCGACGCCTATGTCCACTTCGACCTCGCCACGCAGTACGACACGACCGGCGGCGGCATCAGCCAGGGCTTGCTGTTCCGGCTCGAGGCGAGCGTCGCGATCCTGGCCGCGTTGTTGGTACTGGCCTCGGCCCGACGCGGGTTTCACATCTTTCCGCTGCTGGTCGCCGTGAGCGCGCTGGGCGCGGTGGTGCTCTACCGGTACGTCGACGTCGGCACCCTCGGCCCGCTGCCGGACATGTACGACCCGTCCTGGTATCCGGAAAAGACACTGAGTGCCATTGCGGAGGCGGTCGCCACCGTCGGCGCGGCGATCCTGGTCTTCGCGCCACGACGGCAACCGGCGCGGCGAACGGAACTGCCGGTCTAGGTTCCGATTGGCCCTCAGGTCAGTAGTTGATCGTTACCAACGCTGGGCGTGCACGGTGATGGTGATCAGGGCGGTGCGTAACAGCTGGCTCACCTGGCTCGTCGACCAGCCGGTCTCCGCCGAGATCTCGGTGACGGTGCGATGGTCGTTGATCGCGCAGGACAGCGCAAACCGTTGCCGGGGCGGCAACAGGGACATCTCGTCGGAGAGCACGGCCGCGTGCAGGACACCTTCCAGCCGACCTCGATCGGCATACGAGCCCAGCGCCGATCGCAGCGCGCGCAGGATGCGGGCCCTGATCCGTCGCCCCGGATCGGCGGTGGAGGGGGCCGGGCTGGATTCGAGCAGGACGCTGACGGGGGAGTCGGGCTGCAACACCCGCTCGCACAGCTGCGCGCTGGCCCGCCTCGATCGGCCCATGCGCTGCGCGACCTGGTAGGTCAGGGCCACCATTCGCTCGTCGATACCTGGATCGGGAAAGGGTTCGGTCACGAGCTCAGGCATCTCAAGCTCCTCGGCTGGGCTGGTCAGGGCTGGTTCCAGGCCCACGCGATAGCTTATTTTACACAGATCGTGGGTGGGCGGCGGAGGGGTCGCCGAGCGGTCGGGATCGGCTCTGAACGGGTCAGGGACTGGCCGGTGCGTCATCGAGGCCGGCGAGCATCGCCGTGCGGAGCCGGATCATGGCATCCCGGACGCGCGTTTTCACGGTGCCCAGCGGTATGTCCAGCAGTGCGGCGGTTTCCGCCAGGCTGTGGCCCTGGTAGTAGACGAGATCGATCACCAGCCGCTGGCGTTCGGTCAGCTCGCCGAGCAGCTCGCGGACCTGGTCGCGTTCGGCGCGCAGGATGATCTCCTCGGCGACCTCGTCGAACGGGCGGTAGCTCTGGCGTGCGGCGTCGCGCCGGTCGCCCTCGGTCATGGACTGGATTCGGCGCACCTTGTCCACCGCGCGGTGGTGGGCGATCTTGAGGGTCCAGTTCCGCGCGCTGCCCAGGGCAGGGTCGTAGCGCGGCGCCGTCCGCCACAGCTCGAAGAAGGTGTCCTGTAGGGCGTCCTCGGCATGGGCGATGTCGCGCACGATCATCAGGCAGCGATGGAAGATCACGTCGGCCAACACGTCGTACAGGGCGCAGAAGGCGTCCTGATCTCCCCGCGCCGCCCGCACCAGCAGCTCGTTGGCGTCCAGCGAACGCGAGTTCTCCGGCGATGTGGCCACCTGTTGTCCACCCTTGTCCAGCCTCATACCGCCCACCTTCGGGGCGCCACCAAGGGCCAGGGCGGCGTTGAACAACACGCAACGCCGCCGCCCGACGGGCGGCGGTATCCGATCCATCGGGGAGGCACGACGGCTTTCCCAGAGCTGGTTCGAGGCAGCGAACTGCTCGGCTTGGTCGTGTTGCCAACCAGCCGGAGCGTTGTCGGCCCCATACCCCTGATCCGCGTCGTCAAACATTGTGTGGCAGGAAACCCGGCACCGCATCCGCGCCGGATTCGGCGTGGCGGGTCAATTGGTTGTGTGGTAGAGAATGTGAACTTCGGTTCGATCGGCCAGCTGCTCATCGTGTTTCAAAGGTCTGACCTGGGTTTTTATATACGACATGATTATTTCTCGGAGTTGCGGGCAAACCGTTGGCCGGGTGCACGCGAATATTTTTATATAACCCGATCGAGTGGGAAGGGAGGTGATTTGATGAAGTATGTAGCTTCCTCGCCGGACGAGTCCGACCGGCAGTCTGCCGGCCCGGCAGCCACGTTGCTGTTGCTGCGCAGGTTGGTGGTGACGGTGGGCGGCGTGTTCGCCTTCGGGGCGTTCGCGATGGTCTTCGCCGGCAGTGCGAGTGCGCAGACCAACGGTGGAACTCCTTCGCCGCAGCCGGCCGCCTCGAGCGCCATGTCAGCCACCGGGGCTGACCCGGCCGACGGCGCAGGTCCGCTCGCCGGGCTCGGAAACCTGGTGAACGCGGTGGCACCAAAGGTGCCACCGCTGGCCGACACGGTTTCCCGGCTGACCACGCCGCTCACACCGACGGTGCACGCGGCCACGACGGCGCTCGCGCCGGCGGTCGACCCGATTCTCGGCAGTGCCGGGTCGTTGCTGTCGCCGGTGCTCAAGCCGGTGCTCGCGCCGTTGTCCGACACGCTGGCGCCGGTACTGCGCGCGGTTTCCCCGGTGGTCGCGCCGATTACCGGGCCCGTCCTCGACGCGACGGCCCCGCTGACCGGTCCGACAACCGCCAAGCTGGGTGTCACGCCCGTGACGACCGTGCTCGGCCAGGCGAACCCTTCGGTCGAACCTGTTGCGGTCGAACCCGTTCCGGTTGAGGCCGGTGGTTCACCGGTGGCTGCCGTGCCGGTGGCCGCCGTGCCGGCCAGGATCGTTGTGGCCGAAGGGAAAACCGCCGGCGGCGGATCAGTGTTCGGTCAGCGTCCGGCACCCGTTCCCACCTCGCCGGCCCAACCGTTGCCCATCGCGTTCGGTTCGGCGGGCAGTGGTTCGTCGGCCGGTCCCGGCGCCGGGACCGGTGGCGGTGACGGAATTTCCGAGGGTGCGTCGATCAGGCGCGCGGACGCGGTCGGTTGGCCGTTTCCCACCAGTGGAGTGTGTGCTCCGCGACCAGGTTACGTGCGCGGTCGCGATCATCCGAGTTGACCTTCCTTGTCTTGTGAGCTGATGGCATACGAACACATCAACCTCATGTATTGGCAAGGAAAGGACAGTCATGCGCAAGCTCGTACAGCGTGGACTGCTCGCTGCCGTGGCCTCGGGCGGACTCATTCTGCTCGGCCAGGTAGGGGCACACGCGGACACCGCACCAACTCAGCCGTTGGGTCTCGGCGGAGTGATCAACTCTGTCACCTCCGTCCTCGACGGTGGTCACCAGTCCGGTTCCGGTTCGTCCTCGGCTGGGGGTAACACCTCGGCTGGTTCGACGGCGGGTGCTGGTGGCAATTCGGGTAATGGCGGCAACGCCAGCAGCTCGAACGGTGCGACCTCCGGGAATTCCGGTAACTCGGGCAACTCCGGCTCGACCGGCGGGAACTCCGCCTACGGGTTATGTGTGTTGTCCCGGTGCGGCACGACGGTCTCCTCAGGGTCGTCGGGTAACACCGGCGCTACCGGATCGACCGGCAATGCGAGCAACACCAGCAGCACCAACGGTGGCGCTTCCGGTGCCGCTGGCAACGGCGGCAACGCGGGAGCCAGTGCGACCGGCAGCAACAGCGCCACCTCCGGCTCGACCTCCGGTGGGGGTCACCGCTCCGGTGGTTCCGGTTCGTCCTCGGTCGGGGGTAACACCTCGGCTGGTTCGACGGCGGGTGCTGGTGGCAATTCGGGTAATGGCGGCAACGCC
>CAJCJE010000578.1 GCA_903970565.1 Candidatus Melainabacteria bacterium
AGGACAGTTCGGCGAAGGCCTTGCGCTGTCCGCCGATGGCAACACGGCACTGATCGCGGCACCCGCCAGCGGCATTGTCTATGTGTACACACGAACGGGGAGCGCCTGGACCGAGCAGGGCGGCATTAGTGGCAACGGCGGATTAGCATCGGGTGTCGGCGCCTGTGTTGCCTTGTCGCCCGACGGCGACACCGCGCTGGTCTGCGCGCCGACCTACTTTGATGGCGCGGTTTTTGTCTTCACGCGCACAGGCTCGACTTGGACCCAAGAGTCCATGGTGATGTCCAGCGAAGAGTCCCGCGAAGGACAGTTCGGCTGGTCTGTCGCGCTGTCAGCCGACGACAGCACCGCGCTCATCGGCGGATGGACAGGCGCGACCCGGGTCGGCGCGGTTTGGGCCTTCACGCGCTCGGGCTCCTCCTGGATTCAGCAGGGTGGTCCGCTCACCAGCAGTGAAGCAACCGAACAAGGTGCCTTCGGATCGAGCGTGGCGCTGTCCTCCAACGGGCTCACGGCACTTATCGGTGGCCCGAGGTACGACAACTCTGTCGGCGCAGCGTGGGTGTTCACGCGCCCGGGTTCGAATTCGAACTGGACCCAGCAGGGCGAAAAACTCACGCGCAGCGGGGAGAGCGGTCAAGGTGGGTTCGGCAACAGCGTGGCGCTGTCGTCCGACGGGGACACCGCGCTGATCGGTGGCCACGAAGACGACAACTCTGTCGGCGCAGCATGGGTGTTCACGCGCTCGGACTCGACCTGGACCCAGCAGCAGGGCGGCAAGCTCATCGGAGGTGGGGAGAGCGGTCAAGGTGGGTTCGGCAACAGCGTGGCGCTGTCGTCCGACGGAGACACCGCGCTGATCGGTGGCCCCAGCGACGACGGACAGGCCGGCGCTGCGTGGGTCTTTGAAAACGCTCGTCCTCCGATTGCCACCACGGACCCGGCCACCGGAATCGGCCAAAACTCGGTCACACTGCATGCCGCGATCCAAGTCGAAAATAGTCGGCCCACCAGCTGTCAGTTCGAATACGGAATCGGCGGATACGACGCGCAAGTGCCGTGTAGTTCCTTCCCGACGTCAGACGAAGCCACAGAAGCGGTTTCGGCGACGCTCACGGGCCTGACGCCGGGTACGAAATACTACTTCAGGGTTAGCCTCACAAGTGCGGCTGGCCCATCTTACGGTTACGCGGCGACATTTACGACGCTGGCAAGCACACCGACTTCTGCCCTCTCTGGAGCGGTCACAGGTCCGGGCGGCACCGTGATCGGCCTCAGCGGCACCAAGGTGGCCGTGTACCTGCACTCAACCCAGGAATTGGTAGCGAGCACCGAAACCAGTATGAGCGGTGCCTATAGCGTCGCGGTTCCTGAAGGTGCCTACGACGTCGCGTTTACGCCACCGCTCGGGTCCGTCTTCGAAGGCGCCGACATCACCAATGTCGACATCACCGGATCGCAGACGCTGAACCCCAGTCTCGTTGTGAGGCGAGGCGCCTCGGTCACCTGGTCTGGGGTGCTGCGCGGCGCCGACGGCGTCCCAATCCCGGGAGCCGAGCTCGAGACAAACGGCGAACACCGCGAAGAAGTCACGACCAACGCCGAAGGCGCCTTCTCGCTGTCGGTTGTCGCCGGGCTTCCAACCACCGTGTCGCTGCGCTCCAACTACCGGCCACCGGGGGTCACCGCGGCGACAATGCCAGATTTCTGGGAGGCCCAGGGGAGCACAGTCACGCTCTATGCAAGCACCACCGAGGACTTGGACCTGCCTGTCCACGATCTGTCTGTAACCGTGCTCGGGCCAAACGCCGAACCGGTCGAAGGGGCCGAGCTTTACTACTACGAGAATGGCACCATCGTCGGGTCGTCGGACACCCTAGGGTCTCTGGAATCCATCGAACTCGGCGGCCAGTCGCGATATGTCAACGCGATCACTCACGCCTCCACCGACAGCTCCGGGGCCGCGGTGATTGCGGTGCCGGACTACTCAGAAGAAACGGTCAACCTGGAAGTCGACCCGCCGGGCGGTCAACGGCTGCTAGCCACGACAATCAACATCGCCGGCATCGGCAGCGATCAGAGCCGGGTGGTGTCGCTACAGGGCTCGGTTCCGTACACGACTCCACCGGCGGTCGTTTGCGCACGACCAGACGGCTTGTGGCACGCAGCGAACGTCTCGATCACCTGCACCGCCTCGGACTCAATCACCGGCCTCGCCGACCCCGAAGACGCCAACTTCACCCTTACGACCAACGTGGCCTCCGGCGAAGCCACCGAAGCCGCCTACACGAACTCTGTCCGAGTCTGTAACAAGGCCGACAACTGCGCGAACGCGGGGCCCATCGGGCCGATCAAGGTCGACCGCAAGCCGCCGTCGATCTCGATCACCCAACCGGCCGAAGGACAGCTGATCGCCCAAGGCTCAAGCGTCAGCGCCCAGTACTCCTGCTCTGACGAAGGCTCCGGCGTGGCGTCCTGCGAAGGCTCTATGGCAAACGGGCACGCGCTGGAAACCTCCACCCCCGGGCAGTACACGTTCTCGGTTAGCGCGACCGACGCCGCCGGCAACCAGACGACGCGCACGGTGCATTACTCAGTAGCCGCACTCGGCAGCTGCTCGTTCGCCGTCCTCTGCCAGGTCGGCGTTGGCGATATCACCCCTCCAGAAGTGGTCGGGCTGACCGTCGAACCACAGACCGTGAACACCTCCTCGGACGCACAGGAAGTCGAAGTCGTCGTTCACGCCACCGACAACCTCTCAGGCACGGCCGCCGTCGAGGTCAACCTGTCCAATGGGACGCACTGGTTCTCGGCTCCGGCTCAGCTTTCGCCGAGCGAAAGCGGCCTTGACGGGGAGTGGACGGCCAGGGTGACGCTGCCCGCCTACTCGGCGCCCGGACACTACGCCGTCAGCGTCGGCGTGATCGACGCGGCCGGTAACTCCCGTACCTACTCCGCGGCCGAACTCGGCGCGATGGGTCTGCCGAACTCGGTCCTACAGGAAGGCTCCGGCACAACCACCCCGCCGGCACTACTCGGCCTCAGCGTGTCTGGCGCAACCGTCAGCACCTGCACCGAAGCCAAGGCGGTCACAGCGGTCGTCGAAGCCACTGACACGGAATCCGGTGTGGCAAGCGTGGACATGGTTCTAACCGGCCCCTCCGGACAGCACGTCTTCTCGCCGGCCACGCTGGTCTCCGGCAACGACCATCAGGGGCGCTGGTCGGCCACCCTGACCATCCCCGCCTATGCGCAGGCAGGACCGTGGCTGATTTCGGTCCAGAGTACGGACAACGCCGGCAACACGCAGTATCTCTCGGCGGCGCAGTTGTCGGGCCTTGGCCTCCCCTACGAGGTGACCCAGACCTGCTCCGGCGACATCCTACCCCCGGTAGTCACGGGCCTGACGCTCTCCCCGACCAGCATCGACACCGAAGAAGAAGCGCAGTCCGTGACTGTCGCCGTCAACGCCACCGACAACCTCTCGGGCGTCGCGCGCCTACAGGCGACGCTGACCTCTGGCTCCCAGCACGTATCCGCGCCGGCCACGCTGCAGCCCAGTGGCAACTCCCTTAGCGGCGTCTGGCTGGCCACGCTGACCCTGCCACGCTGGTCGCGGCAGGGCACCTGGCAGCTGAGCCTGGAAGCCGCCGATGCGGTCGGCAACACCGTCTCGCTGTCGGCCGCGCAGCTGACGACGATGGGCCTGCCGAACTCGATCACCCAGACTGGGATCGGGGACATCACGCCGCCAACGCTGGTCAGCGGATACGTCGAACCGAACACGATCAACACCGCCAAGGCCTCCGCACAGGTCCACGTACACATGAACATCACCGACGCGCAGTCGGGCACCGCGGGGGTGCTGGTGCGGTTCATCTCGCCGCATGGTCATGAGGTGGCGGGGGCTGCGACGCTGGAATCCGGAACCGCACACGACGGCAACTGGGTGGCTGCCCTCACCTTCCCGCGCTACTCCGAGCAGGGCGGCTGGCAGATCGAAGTCGAAGTGTGGGATGCGATCGGCA
>CAJCJE010000579.1 GCA_903970565.1 Candidatus Melainabacteria bacterium
CGAGCTGGTGCGGGCGCGCGTGGTGGCAGGCAGGCGGCTCATCGCGACACCTCCGCAGCGGAGGCCGTCGCGGTGGTTGAGGACTGCGCGGGTGGCGGTGCGGATGGCGTGGTGCGCGGCTGCGTGGGTACAGATCCCCCGCACTGAATAACTCCGGATTTGCGGCCCGTTTCCAACAGGCGGCCACCACATTTTTCGGACGCGGCCTCGCCTGTGGCAGTAACCGACAGTGACCGCGAGGGGTGTGGGAGGCTGTGCGCGCCCGGTGTGGCCGCAGCGTCCGTAGTGGTGTCGGCGGCGCCCTCGGTCGTGTGTGCGGCGGCAGTCTGGGCGGCGTGCGTGGCGGCGCTGAAGGTGCTGGCGGCGACCACGCGGGCGGCCACTTCGCGGTCGCGGCGTTCCTGCGGGCTGTCGTAGGCGATGTCCGCGTCGAGATAGGCGGCGAGTCGGTACTCGGCGCGCCGACGGAGCACCTGGACGTGGTCGGTGCGCAGGAGACGGTCGCGGGCCGCGGCCTCGAGTGAGTAGTCCTCTTCCAGCCGGGTCGAGCCGATGAGGTTGGCCTCGTCGACCGTGAGGACGTCGTCGGCGACCGCGCGGGCCAGGACGAGATCAGGGTGCCCCCACGGTCGGGTCGGCTCCTGCGAATGGAAGTCGGTGTCGGAGGGCAGCGGCAGGTCCAGCGACTCCCGAATGAAGACATGTCCGGCCCGGTAGGCGCACCAGCGCAGGCGCACGAGCACCTGTGGCTTGTTCAGGTCGACATGGCTCAATCCATCGAGGAACCCGATCAGGACCGAGGCGTTGACGTCGCGCGGGTCATCAGCCCAGCGGGCGCACAAGCGCTTGGCTGTGAGCGCCAGCGCGGGCATCGCCATGCCGACACAGGCGACCGTCCAGGTCGCCCCCTCCAGGCGCGAACGCTCGACCAGATGCACCCAGACCGCGTCGCGCAACTCCTGCCCGCAGTCCTCCTCCAGCAGCAGGCCCAACAGTTCGTCCAGTGGCACCAGGCGGGTCGGGAGGCCGGGGAACTGGCGGCCGTCGATGGCCACCGGGTGCGGGCCGACGACCAGCCAGTTGAACGCCCTGCGGGCGGTCTCCAACGGCAGGACTTCGGGCTCGACGTAGTCGTCGTTTTCAGTGTCATTCTCAGTGTCGTAGTCGGCGTCGCATTCGACGTCGTAATCGTCGGTGGAATCGTCGGTGGAATCGAACGAATAGTCGTCCATGGAATGGCTCCTGACGAGGCGGCGAACAATGACCGCGTCCAGGAAGCCTCGACAACTGCCACGCAACTATGACGCGAATGCCACGGCCGAGCCACGCGCCGGCCACACGGCAGCCACACAGTCCGGTGTGATCAACAGTGGGCCGCGTGCTTGGTCATCACCGCGTGCCGTCTCCGCGCGAGTGTGCCCGCCCTCACCGGTCGCCGAGGGCGTCAGCAGCTCGCACTTCTGTATCGATGTGAACTGGAATATCTGCTGCCACAGTGGTGGTAGCGGCGGAGGGTGTGGCAGGTGTGTGGCAGTGCCACACACGCTCCGCGTGGCGTGCCGACCCGGCGTTCGAGCCGAACTACCAGTGGGCGTGCTGGGGCGGCGGCCAAGATCGGCCGTGACGGGTAGATGAGCTGTTCGGACCCGGGGTAACCACGGCTGCGACGGCGCCCTTTTGTGACCGTCAAGAACGTGTTTGCGAATGCCACTGCCACATCGAGAAAAAATTTGATGATCGCTTGTTGGAAATGGGCCCGGAATCCGGAGTTATTTAGTGAAGGCACCGGGACAGCGGTGCATAGACATCCTTCGGAGGACTCCATGGCTGACGCCAACCCCACGCGCGGCGACCGTTCCGGCGCGCGCTCATCCCGGGCCGGACGTCCGGCGACCGCGACACGCCGCAGCACCCAGCGCGGCGCCGGTGCGCGTCCCGCACCGACCGGTCCCAGCGTCGACTCACGTCGGCCCGCAGCCCGCCGAAACGCGGCCCAGCGCACGGTCGCGCCGAGCGTGCAGCAGGCGAGCACCGACACCTCGACGCCGGCGACCGTGTGGGCCCCCGGCGCGGAGCCCGTGGACGCCGCGGCCATATGGCCGGCCTCGTTGATGGCCCAGATCGTGACCGCGTTCAGCCAGCCCGGCGAGCGCGTCGTGCTGCTGCCGTGGCCCACCTTGACGACGTCTGCCGCCGGAGCCCCAGGTGGCGAGTTGGTCGGTCCCGGTGGGGTGATTGCCCACGCACCGGACGAGATCACCCCGGACGAGTTGGCCGCGACCGTGACCACCATCCAGGGGCTCGAACGCAGCGCCCGAGTGATGCACCTGGACCCGCTCGCGAGCACCCGGGTGCGTGCCTCGCGGCCGTTCTGGGCCGACCTCGTCGGCCACGGCACCGACGACGGACTCGCCGACACAATCAACCAGGGACTCGACGACGCTCCCGACCACAACGCCGCTAACTCGACCGGCCGGCGCGCCGGCTCGGCCAGCGCCGGAGGCGGCATTGACGGTGGCGGTCGCGCCGTCGGTTCCGCGCAGGACTCTGACGCACCGGGGAGTGCCGATCTGGTCATCACCAGCCTGCCCATCCCCGCCGATGCGGACCCCGACGAAAGCCGCGACGGGGGCGCGTTCGAACTCACCGGGCGGGACCTGATCGCCCCGGCCGCGGCCCGATTGCTGCGGGCCGGCGGCATCCTCGTCGTGCTCACCCACAGTGACTGGTCGCGGGGGTGGCTGCGCGACCCGACCGGCCCGGTCATCGCGGCCGGCCAGAACGCGGACCTGCTCTACCTCCAGCACATCGTCGCCCTGCACACCCCCGTCCGCGGCGGCGCGTTGCTCGCCCCGCCGGACGACGATGCCAGCGCCGAGCAGTACCCGCGGACCGCGCATCGGGCCCACGTACGCGGCTTGCCCGCGCCACACCGCAGGTCGGCCTCGGACCTCTTGGTGTTTTCACAGCCGCACGACGGCCAGCGGGCGCCGCTCGCCCCGGGCGCCGCTGCCTGGGCGCACGGGGTCATCCGATGACTCCCGCCACCCCGCCCTCGGCCGCGGGCCGACCCGCCGCCGCCACCGGACACCTCACCGCTGGAAAGGAACCAACATCCATGGCCTCCAAGCCCCGTCGTAGCACCGACACCACGCGCCGCTCCGCTGCGCGGCCGAACACCTCTCAGCCGTCCGTTTCCACGACCGGGGTGGTCCCCGACACCGCGACCGCGACCACCGTCCCGACACCGGCAGCGGGCACCACTACAGGCGCCGGTGCGGACACCGCGGCAGGTGCTGTCGCGGATGTGGCGTTGTCGGTGTGGACCACCGCGCAGGCCGCGCCGGGCACCCAACGAAAGGGCCTCTACACCGCCGAGTCCACCGCGCACCCCGCCAAAATGTTGCCGTCCGTCGCAGCCCATGCGATCGCCCACTACACGCAGCCCGGCGACCTGGTCCTCGACCCGATGTGCGGGATCGGCACCACGCTCGTCGAGGCCGTCCGCGCCGGCCGGCGCGCCGTCGGGGTCGAGTACGAGGACCGCTGGGTTAGCATCGCCCGCGCCAACCTCGACCTCGCCGCCAGCCACGGGCACGACCACGACGCTCACGTGTTCAGTGGCGACGCCCGTGCACTGCCCGACGTGCTGCCCGCGGAGTACCGCGGCAGCGCGGCGCTGGTGGTCACCAGCCCGCCCTACGGGCCCTCCACCCACGGTCAAGTCAACGTTGTCCCCGGTGGCGGAGTGACCAAATACGACCACCGCTACGGCAACACACTCGACCGCGGGAACCTCGCGAATCTCGGTCTGCACAGACTGCTCGCCGGGTTCACCAAAGTCCTGGCCGGCGCCGCCGAGTTCCTGCGTCCGGGCGGGCACATCGCCATCACTATCCGCCCCTGGCGGGAGCACTCTGAGCTGATCGATCTGCCGTCCCAGATCCTCGCGTGTGGACTGCGGGCCGGCCTGATCCCGGTCGAACGGTGCGTCGCTCTCCTCGCCCGTGTCGGCGAGGACGGGCTTATCGCCCGAGGGTCGTTCTTCCAGAGGGATTTCATCCGCAAGCAGCGCGAGGCAGGGCTGCCGATGCATCTGATCGCGCATGAAGATGTGTTGGTTTTTAGGACAGTAAAGGCACCGTCGCGATCGGACGAATCGGCCCGTCGTGATACGTCATCGGACCGCCGTCGCCGGCAGTCTGCCACACGCGCACGGGGCTCGCAGCGGGCGCGCGGCGAGGGCACCCGATGACTGCGCCCCGACCGCTATTGGCCACCGCGCCGCGCCCGTCGTCGGCCCCCGCCGACCGGACCGTGCGAGGCTCGGACGCCGCCGCTGGACGCCGCGCCCGGCCATGGGCGCGGCGCGGGTGCCGGGTGCCGGTTCGGATCGCCCCGGTCCACGCCGGACCCGACCGCGTGGCGGATTCCGGTCCGTTCCACGGGCAGCTCTGGCGCGGCCGTCTGGCACACCGAGCCGGCGCGGTCG
>CAJCJE010000580.1 GCA_903970565.1 Candidatus Melainabacteria bacterium
GCGGCTGCGGCCGTCGGCGCCGACGATCGCGTCACTCACCGGCCGTCATCCGCTCACCGGCACCAGCGGTGTCACCCTCCACCAATTCACGCCGTTCGACCGTATTACCCGGTTCGATCTCGGCGAGCCGTTCGCGCAACCCGTCCAGCTCCGCGCTCAGCCGCGCCATCACCCAGTCCACTTCGGACATCTTGTAGCCGCGCAGTACCGGCTGGAAGCGCACGGTGCGAATGTCCGCACCGGTCACCTCGCCGGCCGGCAGCCTGGTCGGTGACGCGCCGGGCGGCAGCGGTGCCAGCTCCTCACCCCGGCCGAACACGGCGGAGGCGAGCAGGTAGATCACGGCGGCAACAAGAATCATGACGACGAGATAGATCAGCGCGGTGCCCACGCTTGCGATGGTGACACGTCGGATGTCAAGCGGTACGTAAGGGGCCGGGTTTGCCGGGCCACGAGTCCGGCGGCGAACCCCGAATCAGTCCGACACCGGGCCGGCGTCAGTCCGGCAGGCGGGCGGCCAGGACCTCGCGCATCGGAGGCCGGTCGGCCACCAGCACCTCGGTCGCGTCCGGCAGCCATTCGCCGCCGACCTGCACGAACTGGACGAACTGGACGAACGCGGGGTCGGCGACCTCAGCCGTGCCGGCGTCGGTGGGGACACCGCAGCGGGACAGCGCGGTGCCCAGGATCTGCCGGCTCATCACGCCCAACTGCAACAGCGACCGGTTGCGGTGCTTGCGCACCCCGAGGTTGACCTGCGCCAACCCGGCCAGCCCGTGCCGGGCGTGCGCGTCGAGCAGTAGCCCGATCTCCACCCCGTAGCCCGCCGCGAAGGGCACCGACTCGGCGAAGGACCGGCTCACCGCGTACTCACCGCCCAGCGGCTGGATGATCCCGGCCAACTCCGGACGCAGCGCGGCCAGCAGCGGCCGGGCCAGCAGTTCGGTGACCCGCCCGCCGCCAGTGCCGATCTCGGCGCTCTCCAGGCGCAACGGCCGCCGGTAGAACCCCTTCACCAGGTGCACGCCGGCACGGCACAGCGCGGGCCCGAGCAGCGCGGTGACGAAACCGGGGTCCGGGTCGATCAGGTCAGAATCGAGGAACACCAGCACCTCACCGCTGGTCGCGGCCAGCGAACGCCACAGCACCTCGCCCTTGCCGGGCAGCGGCGGCCAGTCCGGCAGCACCTCGTCGCGCCGCACCACCCGCGCCCCGGCCCGCCGCGCCACCGCGACCGTGTCGTCGACGGACCCGGAGTCCAGCACCACGCATTCGTCCACAAGGGAGCCGACCAGCGGCAGCACCGACCGGATCACCCCGGCCACCGTCGTCTCCTCGTTCAGCGCCGGCAACACCACGCTGACCGTCCGAGAACCCTTGGCGGCCAACAGTTCCTCGACACTCCACTGTGGAGTCTGCCAGGTCCGCTCCGCGAACCAGCCACTGCACTCCGGCAGCATCAGGCCAGCGCCCGCAGCACCCGCGCCGGCGGCCGGTCGCCGGCGATGCTGGCCACCATGTCGACCACCTGCCGGGTGCGCCGCACCTCGTGTGCCCGGAACACCCTGGCCCCGCGCCACGCGGCGACCGAGGTAGCCGCGAGCGTGCCGTCCACCCGCTCGGCCAGCCCGACGCCGAGCGTCTCGCCGATGAAGTCCTTGTTGGACAACGCCATCAGCACCGGCCAGCCGGTCGCCACCAGTTCGTCGAGCCGGCGCAGCAGTTCCAGGCCGTGCCAGGTGTTCTTGCCGAAGTCGTGCGTCGGATCGATCAGCACGCCCTCCCTCGGCACCCCGAGCGCGACCATCCGCTCGGCGGCGGCGACCAACTCCGTCCGCACGTCGGCGACCACGTCGGAGTAGCGCACCCGGTAGGGATCGGTGCGCGGCGCGAGATTTCCGGTGTGCGAGCAGACCAGGCCGGTGCCGTACTCGGCCGCCACCTCGGCCAGCCGGGGGTCGGCACCGGCCCAGGTGTCGTTGAGCAGGTCCGCCCCGGCCTCGCAGGCCGCCGCGGCGACCTCGTGCCGCCAGGTGTCCACCGAGATGACCAGGTCCGGATACCGCTCCCGGACGGTCGCCACGAACGGCACCACCCTGCGCAGTTCCTCGTCGGTGTCGACGACCTCGCCGTGCGAGCCGGCCCGCACCCCGCCGACGTCCACGATGTCGGCGCCCTCCGCGACCACCTCGTCCACCCTGGCCAGTGCGACCGGGTCGGCGAAGGTGGCGCCCCGGTCGTAGAACGAGTCGCGGGTGCGGTTGACGATCGCCATCACCAGGGCCCGGTCGGTGGCCATCGACCGGCCGCGCAGGCGCAGGGCATCCGTCACGACAGCCGATCGTGCCATGTTCCGCGCCACGGTGATCGCCGGCCCTCTCACCAGGCGCGAAAGGCCGGTGGAATGCGCGGTGCGCGGCCGGACACGGTGTCCGGGGTACAGGGGCGTGGTGGCCGGGGACGGCGGCGTGGTCCTGCGGTAGGCCGATCGGGTGTTAACAAGCCGACCACCCGATCCACCAGTTGGTCCGGGTACCCTCGCCACAGACCCCGAGGAGGATGCGTAGTGCTGTACGCGGTGATGCGGTCGATGATCGCTCCGGTCGCCAGAGCCCTCTACCGGCCCACCATCGAGGGCTTGGAGAACGTTCCCCGCACCGGAGCGGTGATCCTGGCCAGCAACCACCTTTCGGTGGTGGACAGCGTGTTGATCCCGCTGTTCGCCGGCCGTCCCGTGAGTTTCCTCACCAAGGCCGAGTACTTCGAAGGCCGCAAACTGCACCAGCGCCTCACCGGCGCCTTCCTCGGCGCGCTCGGCCACGTGCCGGTCAAGCGCGGCGCGGGCCGGGCCTCGCTGGTCGCGCTGGACGTGGCGACCGAGGTACTGACCGCCGGGAAGGCGTTCGGCATCTACCCGGAGGGCACCCGGTCGCTGGACGGCAACCTGCACCGTGGCCACACCGGGGTCGCGCAACTGACCCTGACCACCGGCGCACCCGTGGTGCCGATGGCGCTGATCGGCACCGACAAGGTTCAGCCGGTCGGCGCGAAGCTGCCCAGGCTCAGCGGCCGGCTCACCGTCCGGTTCGGCGCCCCGCTGAACTTCGCCCGCTACGAGGGCCTCGCCGACTCGCCGCCGATCCGGCGCGCGGTCACCGACGAGATCATGTACGCGATCATGGAGCTGTCCGACCAGGAATACGTCGACAACTACCACCAGCGCCCGAACGCCGCCTGAGCCTGAACCAACCGACATTGTCGTCGGTTCAGGAGTGTGCCGGGTACGGCCGGCGCAGCCCGTCCAGGACGAGGGTGATGACGCCGTCGGCCTCGGCTGCGAGGTCCAGGCGGGTAGAGGGCCTGGTCAGTCGAGGGCCTGGTCAGTTGGGGACCTGGTCAGTTGAGGAGACCGCGTTCGGCCAGACCGCTGAGCACCTGACGCCCGGCCGGCGCGCAGCGCAGGGCCTCGGCCGGGCCGATCCAGGCCAGTTCGGCGATCTCCCGACCGGGCGTCAGCTCGCCCTCGTACTCGGCGAAATAACAGGCCATCCGGACCAACCGGCCGTTCGCGAAACCGTCCGCCCGATCGCTGATCAGGTCGAACAGTCGCATACTGCCCTGGTCGATGCGGACCCCGAGTTCCTCGCCGATCTCCCTGGCCAGCCCGGCCGGGTCGCTCTCCCCCGGCTCGCGCTTACCGCCCGGCAGGTAGAACAACTCCTTGCCGGTGGTCCGGACGTTGAGTAGTCTGCCGTCCCGGACCAGCACCCAGGCCAGCACGTCAACCGGCTCGGCCCGCTCGGACTCGGCCGGGAATTCGGTCGCCGCGCGCCCGTCCCGAGGAGCCAGGGAGGTGGCGAAACCGTCGAGCAGCACGACCGGGTCGGCGTCCACCCTGATCGTGTCGCGGTACTCCGCGCGGAGGAACCCGGTCGCCACCATGTGGTCGACGAAACGCAACAGCAGCTGGTAGTAGCCGTCGACGTCGACGAGGCCGATCGGCTTGCGGTGCAGGCCCAGCTGCGCCCAGGTCCAGACCTCGAACAGCTCCTCGAGCGTGCCCAGGCCGCCCGGCAGGGCGATGAAGGCGTCGGAGAGCCGCGACATCAGCGCCTTGCGCTCGTGCATGGTGTCCACGACGTGCAGCTTGCTCAGTTCGGTCCGCGCCGCCTCGGCTTCGGCGATCGCGTGCGGGATCACCCCGATCACCTCATTGCCCAGCGCGAACGCGGTCTCGGCCAGCACGCCCATGAGACCGAGCGTATTGCCGCCGTAGACGACGCCGATCTGGCGGGCGGTCATCACCCGCCCGAGTTCGGCCGCTGCCTCGCGATAGGCCGGCAGGCGGCCGAACCTGGACCCCATGAACACGCAAAACCGCATCTCGCCTCCGATCAACACGCGGGCAAACAGCTTTGTAGGCGCCAGGCCGCAGACCTGGACAGCGCAAACGCCAGCGGCCTGACGGCTGACGACGGTCCCGCGCCGCCGGCGCTTCCCTCGCCGCTGGAACTTTGCACAAATGATGAGCGCTGGCGCTGGTGGGTGAGTCGATCCACAGCGGCGGCTTGCCGGGTCCGCGCCGGCCGGCGGAAAGAGAGAGACGGCGTTGAGCCCGGAGCGATGAGTTCAAAAACCCCCGTAGCCATGGACGCGACCGTCGAGGAGCCGCTGCCGCTGATGCGCGCCGCGTACCTTCCGGGCCGCGCGTACGACGAGATGATCGCCTCCGCTGGCGTGGTGCGTCCGCACTACGAGGTGCTGCAGGACCGCATCGCCAGCCTGGGCGCCGAAGAATTGGGCGAGCGGCAGCGCACCCTGGAACGCTCGTTCCTGCTGCAGGGCATCACCTTCACCGTCTACGGGGCCGAGAGCGCGACCGAGCGGATCATTCCCACCGACCTCTTCCCGCGCATCATCCCGGCCGACGAGTGGGCGACGATCGAGACGGGGCTGACACAGCGGCTTACCGCCCTCAACGCCTTCCTCGGCGATATCTACGGCGAGCAGAAGATCCTGATGGACGGCGTGGTCCCGCGCGATCTGGTGCTCGGCGCGGCGTCGTACCGGCGCGAGATGCAGCACCTCTATGTGCCGCACAACGCCTACGCCAACGTCTGCGGCAGCGACCTGATCCGCGGCGAGGACGGCGCCTTCGTGGTGCTGGAGGACAATCTGCGC
>CAJCJE010000581.1 GCA_903970565.1 Candidatus Melainabacteria bacterium
ACAGCACGAACAGCAACCGGCGGCGCACGACGTCGCGACCGATGACCTCCCGGGTGGCCACCGAGGTGAACGCCCCGGTCAGGTCGGTGAGGAAGTCGGCCTCTTTCAACAAGTCGAGCAGGTCGATGGTGCCCCACCGCCGCTCGACGTGAGCCTTGAGACGGTCGAGGTTGGCCGGCTCGGCGAGCTTGCCCGGCTTGGGGACGATGATCCACGGCTCACCTCGCCGGGTGGTGAGGACGACCCCGCCGGTGTCCTCTGCGTTGACTGCTTGGTCGAGGCCGTCCAGAGCGGTGCGCATCCGCCCGCGGAGCTCGTCGACGAACGCGGAGGCGTCGAGGGGTTGGCGCAGGGCGGTGTAGTGGACCTCGCGGTTGGCGTCGAAGTCGGCCGGAAGGTCGGCCTCGGGGTCCCGCCACCGGTTGGCGCCGACCACCCATATCTCGCGGCGGCGGATCCCGTCGCGCAGGGCGCGCAGCACGCACAGCTCATACGGGATGCGCTCGACTCGGCCTCGCTCGTCGACGACCGCGCTTTCCCAGTCGCCGGGGACCACCCCGGCCAGCGGCACGGTGTCGCCGTCGGCGTAGAAGCGGACCGTTCCCGGTCGTTTGGCGTAACGGCCGAGCAGGTCCAGGGCCTCGATGACCGGCCGGTGGGCGGCATTGTTGGAGCGGAACTCCAGGGCGTCGAGCAGCCGGGGCAGCATCCGGCGGTAGTAGCTGGAGTACGACGAGCGCAGCGCTTTGCGCACCCTGGTCTTGAAGGCCGCCTCGTTCGCCTTGGCCTCTTTGACCAGGTCGCGCAGGGTGGCCTCGCTGACCACCGGGTACAGCGCCGTGCGTACCGTGTCGTCGGGGTGCTCTACGGCGGCCTCGGCGAGGCGGAACAGGATGCCTTCCTTGCCTCGGACCCGGCGCAGGTCGGCCAACAGCTCGCCCTCGACCCGGTTCTCGGCTCTGGTGCCGATCTTGTGCACGATGCCGATGAGCAGTTCGACCAGACCGTCGGTGATCTCACCGGTGCGCGCCCAGCACAGCGAGGCGAGCAAGGTCAGCCGGACCGGCCGGGGCCGTTCCCGCAGGTCGGACGGGTACTCCTGGGCGGCCCTGGCCCGCCAGGCGGCGACCACCGGATCGGGGATATCGGCGAACAGACCAGCCGGCAGGTCGAGGGAGCGGATGCGTTCCAGCTTGTCCACCTCGCTGAGCAGGCTGTCCAAGCTGATCGGACCAGGATCGGCTTTTAACTCGGCCAGTACGCCGCGTCCACCCCCGCTGCCTTCGTCGGCTTCGCCGTCGTCGACCACGAGCTGCTCGAGACTGTCGGCCGCGTCGGGGCCGAGCCGGGACACGGTCCTGGCACAGAACCGGTCGCTAGCCGCGGCGCGAGCCGCCCCGATGATCCGTTCGATCCGCCCCGGCGGCTCGATGCGCTCCGCCCGGCAGCGGGCCAGCAGCGCTTCTCGCAGCCGGTCCTCGGAGACCTCGTCCGGGGCCACTTCCTCGCCCAGCCATGCGCTGAGCGCCTCCTCGTCCGCTCGGGTCGCTTCCCGAAAACCCAGAGCGTCGCGGACCTGCGCTCGGTGGTACTCGATCGTCCGACCCGACCAGGCGTACTTGGCCAGCTGGCCGGCTTCCACCTTGACCTGGGCGGCGACATAGTCCACGGCGGCCGACGGCAACTCCCCGGCGTGGTGGGGAAAGCGGGCTTCCAGCTCGAAGAACTTCAGTAACAGAGCGAACCCGAGCCGGCTGTGCCCGGTCTTGTTGGCCACCAACACCCAGTCCTCGTCGACAAGGGTCCAGGCCCCGACCACATCCTCCGGCTCCCAGTCCCGCTGCATCGCCACCACCCCCGGCTGTCGACCGCTCCGAAGCGTAGACAACAAAGTGCCGAGAAGCATCAGAGGCGGCACTCTCGGGCTCAAAGCGCCCTCCGACGACCCCGCCGAGAGCGGCAAACCGCCCCACAAGACTGTCTTTTGCCAACTCCAATAGCAAAAACGGCACTCTTTGTTCTGCCCGAGGTAGGGTCGCGACGGGGTGGAGCGATCTTGATCCAGCTCAAGAGGGGGGGACCCGGAGTTGAGATTGGCTGTGACCAAAGCGAGAGGGTCGTGACTCGACGGGTCGTGGTGCGCGACGACCGCCGCGTCGGCGACGCCGAACAACTCCTGGTTCGCATGAACGACGACCGCGATGTCACCAACGCCTTGAAGCTTGCCTTGGCCGACGCCCCAGCCTACCGCGTTGTCCCCGGTTTCGAGCCGTCCGGCGCGGTGACGGTCTCGTGCTTCGCGGTGGCCGACGACCTAGAAGCCCAGATCGTCGTGCGCGGCACTCGATGGTCCCGCTACGGGCTCGCCCTGGTCAGTGACCTGCGGGCACTCGGGTGTGACCTCATCGCCACCGACGTCTTCGACGGCGAAGACCTCCTCCCGCTGTCCGATCGACACGTCGACGTAATCGTATGTCCCTACCCGCCCGGCACCCCTGACTACGCGGTTCTGGCCAAAGCACAACGCAGCCAACTCCGAGCCAGCCTCGCCGATCGCTTCACCGCCGTTCTGCGAGCCTTCGATCCCCGCAGGACAACCGGCGGCATATTATGAGTGGAGTGGGAGCCCTGCCGCACGTCGTCGCCGATCTGACCTTCACGCCGGTACGTGACGGACGAGCAACCGTGCCCCCCGGCTGTTGGGAAGAAGACCGCCCACCCGTCGTAGGCGAACAGGTCCTCGTCGCCGACAGTGGCGCAGGACCCTACGAGGCGACGATCACCGCCGTCGAACCCGACGGCACCCTGACCCTCGCCGTCCACGCCTTCGTGCCAGCCCACACCTGACCCCAGCAACGTCGCTCAGCACCCGAGCCGCGGGCCCACAGCGGGCACCGTCCTCCCGTAACTCGTCTACCTTGCGGCTGGGGACAGCTTCGGGAGAACTGGGCCATCGACGCACGACGCGGGCGGGGGTGTGCCACAGCGACCAGCGCAGCGTTTTGGGCTCCGCGACCGCGAGGGGGCCGGTCAGGCAGAGCTGTTGGAACCAGCGGACGAGGCTGTCGGCCATGCACACGATGGCCAGCCAGGCCGAGTTGGCGTCGAAGTCGCTGAACGGGAACCGGCTGGCGGCGGAGTCTTTCAATCGGCGGATGTTGTCTTCGACATGGGCGTGGGCTCGCATGTGACGGTCGGCTTCGACCGGGTCGACATCCGCGTTGTCGGTGTAGTGACCCCAGTAGCGGTAGCACTCGGAGGGGAACAGGCTCTGCTGGGCTCCGGGATGCAATGGTTCGCGGCGGATGATCAGCCGGGTCCCGGGCGGCCAGTCCGACAGGTCGACCAGCCCGGTGACCTCGATGACCGCGGCGCCGGGACGGGGTTGGCCGTCTTGGCGGACCGCCGGCTGCCAGGCGGCCGAGTCATACGCCACCCGGCTGATAGCTGCGTGGATCTGCTCGTTCGAGCGGGCCACCACCGCGAAACCGACGTTACGGGACCGACACGCATCGACCGTATCCTCCACGACTACACCACCAACGCCCGACTCGGAGTCGCAGCCTGAAACTTGTCACAAAGTCCGCAGACCGGTGGACAAGAAGATCTAGCGCCGGTCCCAGAACTCGCGCCCCTGAATCCCGGTGCCCGGGTCGCCCCTACCGCCGGCTGAGGCTCAGCTCAGGGGTAAGAGCTCGACGTCGTATTCGGGGAACCGATTGTCGACGCTGATGAGGGTGAGGGTCCCGGCGCGCGCTTGAGCGATCAGCATGCGGTCGAAGGGATCGGAGTGGTGAGGGGGTAGCGCTGCGGCAGCGACGGCATGTGCCGCGGTGACCGGTAGCGTCTGGAAGTCGTTGGCCTCCACTGCTTCGAGCAGGTCCTCCGGCGCGTCCAGTCGCCCTGCGGCTTGTTTGATTGCAATCTCCCATGCGGTCGCAGCTGAAACGAGCACCTC
>CAJCJE010000582.1 GCA_903970565.1 Candidatus Melainabacteria bacterium
GGTCTGGCCGGTCAGTCGGCGGGACCTGGTGAGTCGGGCGGTTGTCGGCGTCGTCATCCACATGTCTCTACTGGTACTCCGCCGCAGCGAATTCCGCAGGACCGGGGACACCACGATGGCCGTGGCGGCACGAGGTGTGCCGCCACGGCCATCGGGTCAGGTGTTACCAGCCGACGGCGACGACCAGATACTGCGGGTTGCTCTCGGAGATGTCCGAGGACTGCCCGGCGTCATCGTCATAGGGGAATCCGTACTGCAACCCGTTGATCGCGTTCTGGTGCCAGAACTGGGCGTAGTAGTTCGCCGGCGCAGCCTGGTAGAAGTTGGCCGGGGTGGACTGTTCGGAGGTCGGCAACTGCGCGACGTGCCGGTTGATGCCGGCACACAGCGAGGGGTTGGCCGACAGGGTGCCACCGCAGCCGAAGATCTGCGCGGTGGTGTCGCTGCTGTCCCCGACCGAGGCCGCGTAGCTGGTGAAGTAGCTCGCGTACGCGCCACCCGGCTGGAAGGCCGGATCGTTGCCGGGTGAGGGAATGCTGTAGGGCGCCTGGTCGGTGGCGAGTTCCTTGAACTGGGTGGGCACCGAGTTCTCGAACCGCTGGAAGGTCGCCGACCTGCTCTCCTGGAAGGTCGCGTAGTTCTCGCCGATCTCCTGGTTGGAGCCGTCGTGACCGTGCAGCAGCATGGCTATCTTGAGGCCGAACCGGTCGACGCGGGTGGTGTCCAGGTTGATCGAGGACGTGCCGACCGTGAACTCGATGAAGTCGTAGTACTGGCCGTTGGGCGTGCCGAGGTAGAAGTACATCCGGCCGGCGGAGTTGGCCGGCATGTCGATGTAGGGCTGCTGGGCGATGGATTCGGTCTGCCCGTTGAAACTCCAGTACACCTCGCTGTCCGGGTACTGGCCGTTGGTCTGGTTGATGACCTTGACCTCAAGCACGTTGTTGGCCGCCGGGATGCTGCTGGTGTCACCCCAGAACGAGGCGGGCGGCTCACCACCGGTCGGCGGCGGCGGCGTGACGGTCCCGCTGGTGAAGACGGTGAACTCGCCGATGGACCACCACGGCACCGAGGTCGACGCGGTCAGCACGACCCGGATGTACTGCGCGGTCTGCGCGGTGAAGGTGACCGTCTCCGGCGAGGAGGTGCCGGTTCCGGTGGCAACGCTGGTGAAGGAGCTGCCGTTGGTGGAGACCTCCACGTTGTAGCCTGCCGCGTAGTCCGTCGGCCAGTCGCTGTTGTTCATCTCGATCTGGTTGAAGCTCTGACTGGAGCCCAGATTCACCTGGAACCACATCCCCGGCGCCTGGGGGGCGTCGGAGCTGTAGCGGGTGGCGAGGTTTCCGTCGATGGCGTTGGCGGGTGTGTCCGCCGCCGCCGAGTTGGTGCTCGCGCTCGCCGTCCACCCGGTCTCGGGTAGCGCCGTTTCGGTCAGCGGTGCGGCGGCGGCCGAGGTCGCCGCCGGCACCGCCACGATGCCGACGGCGGCAACCGCGGCGAGCAGGGTGACGAGCAACGGGCGGCGCGGTCGTGCTCTGTGCCCATCCGATAACCATGTGGGTCTGGCCATGTGGGTGTGTTCCTTCCCGGTGTGCGTGCCGGACAACTACGACGCGGCCGACTGCCGGGATCATGTCGATGGCAACAACGGCAACGACAGCGTGAGAGCGCTCTCAGCATCTCAGTGAACGCGCGCGTCAAATCCATGTCAAGGGAGTGAGTACTCGATTCAGGTGCAGCGAGATCCGCCGGGTCGGGTCGTCGCTGAGCAGCCGCCCGCGCCCCTCCCGACGGCCTCGCATCCACCGTTGACGGTTTTGCCGATCAGGCCCTGGCGCGCGCGAGTCCGGCGACGAGTACGTCGCAGCAGCGTTGCGGGCAGGCGCGGAACTGAACCAGTTCCGCCGGGGTGGAGGCGTCGGCCTGCTGCCGCTCGACCACCGTCGGTGGCGAGGGTGCGGTGTGCGCTCGACGAAACGGCCCACGGTCAGATTGCACGGGATGACCGCGCGGTAGACCTTTGTGGACAGTCCGGAAGCTGGTTTCCCCGGCGCTAGGCCGAAGCCGGTCCGGCCAGCAGCGTGTGCACCCGGTCGCGGCCGACCGACAGCAGCAGCGTCGGCAGCCGAGGACCGGTGTCCGAGGAACACAGCAACCGGTAGAGCGCGGCGAAGAACGCGCGCTGCGCCTTCTTCAGTTCCGGGCTCGGCGGCGCGTCCTCGGGCAGTCCCTTGAGCAGCTTCGGCACCGCGTAGACCAACCGGGTCAACCCGTCCAGCGTCCAGTCCTCGCCCAGCCGCTCGTCGAGCAGGCGCACCCCCTGCCGGGTCTGCTCGTCCAGCGCGGTCCAGGCCTCGACATTGAACTCGGTCCGGATGACGGTGCGCTCCCGCGGCGGCAGCAGCCGGGTCGCGTAGTTGATCGCACAGCTCAGCCGGGGCTGGAGTTCCTTGAGCAGCGAGTCCCGGTCGGGCAGCACCTCGGTGCCCGCCAGGTGCTCGCGGACCAGCCGTTCGATCTGCTCGGTGTTGGCCTGGGTGATGTCCGCGACCGCCGAGAGCAGCCGGAAGGACACCGGCCGGGCACTGTGGTCGACGGTGCCGACGGAGGTGCGCAGGCACATGTTGAGCAGGTGCGCGTCGGCCGGGGAGGCATCGGGGGCCTGTGCGCGTTCGGTGAACTGGTCCCACTCGTCGTAGAGCCGCTGCACCGCACGGGGCGAGAGGTCGATGGTGAAGGAACGGGACGGGGTGCGGCGCACGTAGAGCCAGCGCAGCATCGCCGGTTCCAGGATGTCCAGCGCGGTGGCCGGGATCGCGGCGCCACCGGCCGAACTGGACATCTTGCTCGACCCGCCGGCCAGACCGACGAAGCTGTAGGGGAAGGAGTACGGCGCGGTGCCGCCGAAGATCTCCCGCACCAGCGCCTTGCCTGAGGAGTAGCTGCTGGAGGGCGCGTGGTGGTCCTCGCCGGCCGGTTCGAACTGGACGCCCTCGTGGACCCAGCGCATCGGCCAGTCCACCTTCCACACCAGCTTGCCGGAGATCTCCGAGCCGTCCGCGACGGACATCGAACCCTCGTGGCCGAACTTGCAGGTGTAGCTGACCACGGTGGCGTCGTAGCCGGTGACCGTGGTGAAGTCCTTGCCGCAGGTCTGGCAGTAGGGCTTGAAGGGGTAGTACTCGGC
>CAJCJE010000583.1 GCA_903970565.1 Candidatus Melainabacteria bacterium
CGCCGAGGTCGAGAAGGCCACGTACCGGCCGTTCGCCGAGATCACCGGACCGGCGCTGTCTTCGTTGGCCGGCACCGCCGCACCGTCCTCGGTGCCCGTGCTGACCAGGGTGGTCCGCCCGGTTGCCAGGTCGCGGACGTAGATGTTGTCGACTCCCGGTGTCGCCAGCGGATCGAGCTGGACCGGGGTGGCGAACGCGACGGACTCACCGTCGGCCGAGATCGAGGTCGACAGGTCGCCGAGCTGCTCGCTGACGAAGCAGTTGCCGGTCGAGCCCGCGCAGGATGCGGTTGCCTGCGAGCCGTCGTCGGCAACGGACACTCGTTCGGTGACGCCACTGGACGGCGCGGCGCCCGCGCCCGTCGGGGTGAACACGACGACGCCCGCGACGAGCGCGAGACCGCCGACGCCCGCGACGAGCCTCCGGACGGACCGCTGGTGATCGTGCTGTGCCACGCCGCCTCCTGAGCGCTCCACGTCGAGCCGACGCTACGTGCGGGCGGCCAACCGGACAGCGGGCGCGCGGACACGAGATGAGGCATCGGCGCCTGCCCCATCGGGCAGGGTTGACCGCCCCGGGCCGTTCCCCGGTGTTCGTCGTGCGCCGCCACGATGCCTACGACACTGCTCATCATGGCCGTGGCAGCATCGTTGAGCGACAGGACGTTCGTCGTCGATCCCGGTTCGACGACGAGCTGCGAGGTCGTGATCCGCAACACCGGTGACGTGGTCGACCAGTTCAGCGTCGATGTCGTCGGCGACGCCCGAGAATGGGCCGAGGCCGAGCCGGCGATCATCAACCTGCTCCCCGGCGGGGAGGCCACCGCGCGGGTGGTGTTCGCCCCACCCCGTTCGGCGCAGGTGCGCGCGGGAGCGGTGGACTTCGCCATCCGGGTGATGTCCCGCGAGGACCCGGACGGCTCGACCGTCGAGGAAGGCCAGATCGAGGTCACCGCCTTCACCGAGGTCACCGCCGAACTGGTGCCGAGGAAACGGCGCGGCCGGCGCCGGGCGCGGTTCCGGCTCGTAGTGGACAACAACGGCAACCACGACACCCCGGCCGACATCCTGGTCGCGGACACCGACGACGACGCGGACGTGCGCGTCCGGCCGCAGACCGTCACCATCGAACCGGGCACCGCCGTGGTGATCCGGCTGCGGGTGACGCCGCACAAACGATTTCTGCGCGGCGACGCGAAAATCCTCCCGTTCTCCTCGACCGTGCTCACCCCCGGCGCGGAGCCGATCACCACCGACGGCGTGATGATCCAGCAGCAGTTACTGCCGGCGTGGCTGATACCGGCGGTGGCGTTCCTCGGGGTGATCGCGGTGGCACTGGTCGGGTTGTGGTTTCTGTTCCTGCGCCCGCAGGTGCAGTCCATCGCCCAACAGGAGACCCAGCAGCAGGTCAGCCAGGCCACCAGCGCGGCAGCACAGGCCGGTCGGGCGGCACGGCAGGCCAGCGCCGCCGCCGCGCAGGCCGGTGGCGGATCGAGCGGATCGAGCGGCGCCGGCAGTGGCGCCGGCAGTGGCGCGGGCGGCACCGGCACCTCGGGCGGCGCCGCGAACGGTTCGGGCAGCGGTTCCGGTGTTACCGGGTCGGCACCGGCACCGGCACCGTCCACGAACGACACCGAGTTCCGCATCTCCACCGGAGCCAATCCGGTCACCGACGGCTCGTTCCAGAACTTCGACTTCACCGAGCCCGGTCACCAGACCCTGGACATCAGCGACCTCGTGTTGCAGAACCCGCGCGGTGACTCCGGATTCCTGCGCGTCATGTTCGGCTCGACCGTCGTGTTGGAGGAGGGTTTGGACAACTTCCGCGATCTCGATTACCACTACGTGGTCCCGTTGCACGTCAACGCGAACGAGCCGGTCGTACTCGCGGTCAACTGCGTCACTCCGGGGGCCGGCGCCACCCAGTGCACTCCGTCGGTCTCCTTCTCTGGGAAGACGGGTTCCTAGCGCCGGCCGCCGGGCACCTGAGGTGTCCTCACCGACTGCCCTTTCAGGCAGTCACCGGCTTTTCCCACCTGATCCAATGATGTGCGCGGCAGCACCGAGATGTGAGGAGTTGACCAGACATGGGCGAACCACTGGGCGAGGGGATCGACTCCGCGCTGGCGAGCGCCAGCCAGGAGGTGGACCTGTCCTGGTTGCCGAGCGGAGTCATCAACGGCGAGAACATCGGCTTCCTGTTCAAGAGAGGCCGGCAGCTGCCGGCGGACCTTCAGGCGCTTTTCCTGTCCGAAGACGAGTACGCGGGCAAACTGCGGAGCATGTTCAAGCGGTGGATCAGTTGGCAGCCGCAGTCCGCACCCGGCGGCGTCGTCCGATCCGCCGAAGCCACCGTCGCCGGCTACGGCCAGCTTCGGGACGACATCCGCAGAGTCGGTTATGACAGCGCGATCGCGGACCCCCGCGCGGCGGCCGTCGTCGCGGATCTCTCCGCGAGCTACAAAGAGTTCCGGGAACGCCTTGACAAGCTGAAACGACAGGTCGCGATACGCCTCGCCGACAGCAGGAGCGACTGGGAGGCGGAGGACCGGGACGAAAAGATCAAGCTGCAACAGCAGGTGATCGACCGGGAACTGACCCAACTCCGCCGGACGTCTCGCCAGAAACGGCGAGAGGAAACCGAAGCCTGGCGCACGGAGCTGGAGAAGACGGTCCGGGCTCGGGTCACCGAGCCGGGCGCGAGGGGCAAGGCGGTATGGCTGATCGGCGAGCACGACGGTCTCGCGGTTGCCAAAGCCATTCTCGCCGATCACCGGAAGACCGGCCTGCCCAGGATCGAGAAGGCATGGAAGTCCTTCGCCGAGGCCATGACGGTCGAGAAGTGGTCGCACGACACCGACGACCGCGCCGCGTTGGCGGAGCTGGCCGAAACCTGGCAGCGCACGCAGGCCCCCTACCTGGCCGGGTGGGAGGACGTCTCCGCGTACGGAGCCGCGCTGTCCGCGATCCTGATCACCCCTGCGCCGGACGTCCGGGACGCGCGACAGGCATGGGAGAACTACACCAAGAGCCTGGATGAACTCGGTGAACGGATCTCCGTTGTCGCGGAGGCAATCTGGGAGTGGGCCGCGGAGTCGGCCAAGTCGAAGATGGAGGAGAACTTCACCTCCTACTTCCGGGTGGCCTCCGGGATTCTGCTGGCCGCGCACACGACGGCGGCTGCCGCCAAGATCGCGATCAGCGCCGCCGGCCTGGCCGGGGTCGAGGTCGGGGCACCACTGGTGGCCGAGGCGATCAGCCTCGGGATCGGCCTGGCACTGCCCCTGATCGACCGGCTGACCAAGGCCGCGCTGATCAGCGTGAGCGCCGCCGACGCGAAGGTCGTCTCCGAACTCGTCGGCATCGAGTTCGAGAAGACGCGGGGCGGCGCGATAATGGAGGCGCTGGACGAGAAGCTGGAGCAGCTGGAAACGCTGCACGGTGTGGTCGACGTCTTCAAGGCCACCGCGGAGATGTCGGAAGCCCTGGCCCCGATCGCCGACTCGGCGCTGTCCTGGCTGCCCTACGCGGGACTGGTGCTGACCGCCGGCGGCGTGGTGCTCAAGTGGTCGGACTACCTCACGCCCAAGCAGCAGAAGGAGTTCCTCGAACGTGGTGACCGGGAAAAACTGGTGGCCGCCGTGCTCAAGGCACAGGAAAACCTGCGATCCACCAAGGGCAAGGAAATCGAAGTGGGCGGTGCGGGGGAGAACCTTCTCGTGCGGATGGGCTCCTTTACCTGGTCGTGGGTGAACAACACGCTGGTCCCGTACTTCGCCGACCACGAGCAGGAAGTGCGATTGCTCGCGCGGGCGACCAACCACGCCTAGAAACATCCCCAGAACGCATCGAGGAGCGGCAATCATGTCGATGGAGCGGAGCAAGGTGCTCGGCATCGAGGACAACGTCGAACACTCACTGTTGCTCGACTACGAGAGTATTAAACCGACCGGGTACACGGTGCACAACGGCGAGGAAGCCTGGCAGGTCACGGTGCGGGCTGGGAGGGAGAACGGGCCGGACCGCAATATCCCGGCCACGCTCACACTGGCCGACGGCCGGGTCCTCGTCGACGCCGAAACCCTGAGCACCTTCGCCGAGCAGACGACGGTCGACGCCGAACCGGCCGCGAAGTCCGGGACCGGCTCCGGGCCGGCCGCCGCGACGACGACGACGGTCGATCAGACCACTCTCCAGTTCTACCAGGATTCGGAGCGCTGGATTCTCGGCCAACGGCCGGTTCTCTACAACGCGAGCGACACCAGTCGGCGCCTCACCGGCCTGGCGTGGACCGGTTCCGCCGACCGGCAACCGGTGACGGCCGATTCGTGGACGGTCGCGGTGACGCTGAACAACAACGGGCAGGAGTTGCCGGGCGGACCGCACCGACTCACCATCCGGCGGGAGAGCAACGGATACAGCGTCTTCCTCGCGGCCGACACGTTCGACCTCGTGGCACGGCACCTCGCCACAACGGCACCGGCCACAACGGGACCGGCCACGCCGGCTCGAACGGATGCGCTGCGGCCGTTGAACGACCGGATGATCCGAGCACTGCGGGAGACGCACGAGCGCGACCCGCTGGTGTACCGGAAGGGCGAGACCCAACCGGTCGCCGAACTGACGGTCGACTGGGAGGACTTCGAACGCGGAATGTCCGGTTGGCAGCAGGAACAGGGGGTCGGTTGGGTCGGCTCGCTGCGGATTCGCCTCGGCGGTGACGACAGCGCCGATCGCCAGGTCAACGAGGTGGTCCTGCACGCGCTCGCCACGGAGCGGCCGTGGCTGGAACTCCCGTCCGGAGAATGATGACCCGGCTGGGTTCACGGGTCGGCGAGTCGGTCGCTCCTGCTCGCGGCGAGCGCCTCGCCGAGTTGGCGCCGCGAGCGCAGGCCGAGCTTCGCGTAGATGTTGCTCAGGTGGTACTCGATCGTCTTGGTCGTGACGAACAGGTCCCGCGCCGCCCGTTCGTTGCTGGCGCCACGGGCGATGAGCGAGGCCACGTCGCGCTCTCTCGGGGTGAGCAGCCGGGTGCGATCGTCACCGGTCGCCCCGGCCACCCCGGCGGCGCGCAGATCGGTGGCGCTGAGATCGACGGCACAGCGGGCCACGAAGGGTCGGGCCCCCAGCGCCGAGTAGCGGTCGAGCGCCGTGCGCAGCAGCACGGTCGCCTCACGGCGTCGCCGCAGATCGCGCAGCAGCCGGCCGCAGGCCTGTTCGAGCATGGCCCGGTACAGCGGCACGTCGTCGCCGTGCTCGGCAGCGTCGAGCCGTCGCTGGTAGACGCCCAGCGCCAACTCCCGCTCGCCGCGCAGCTCCCACAGCCGGCCCTGCAACCGGTCGTGCACCACGGACAGGTAGCTGACCTCCTCGACGGTGGAGCGCATGGTCCGCAGCAGGTCCTCCGCCTCGTCGAGGTGCCCGGTGCCCAGCAGTGCTTCGGCGGTCAACGGCTGCCACCAGGCGCTCCACCAGGCATGGTCGCCGTCCGGTCGGCGAATGGCGCGCAGTCCGGCGACGGCGACCAGCATCGCGCCGGGATCGTTCCTGGCCTGGGCCAGTACCGCCGCGGTGATCGCCGTGTAGCGGCTGTCCTGGGGGGAGTTGATGTGCTGCGCCCACTGCTGGGCGATGCGGTGGTGCCGTTCGGCGGTGGCCCAGTCGCCCCGGCCGGCGGGCACCATCGCGGCGGTCATGTGCGCGAGCGCGTAGTGGTAGGGCCGCGCGTCGGCCTCGGCCACCGACACACCCTGTTCGCCCGCTATCGCGGCGTCGTCCCACCGCCCGAGCAGGTAGAGGGCGGCGGCCCGGTAGCTGTGGGGAGCCTGCATCAGCTGTGCCGTCGCGCCGTCGCGCAACCGGTCGATGACCACGGTCAGGTCCTCGCAGGCGCCGGTCAGCTCGCCGACCATCGTCCGCATCGCGCCCCGGCAGGACAGGCTTTCCAGATTGGCGTCCGTCGCCTCCCGCAGCTGCCGCAGTTCGGTCAGGGCGGCCCGCATCCCGACCGTCCTGGCCCTCCCGACGGCCAGTACGACGACCAGGATGCTCCGCGTCGTCGCGGGCAGCTCGCCGGTGGACAGGGCTTGGGTGCTGGCGCGCACGGCCTCGTCACCGGTGCCCTGCCACAACCGGAGCCCGGCCAGGAACGCCGCTGCCCACGGCACGATCTCGTGCTCGTCCGGACGCGCCTGCGCCTCCCGCAGGGCGGAGGTCAACAACGACTCGCTGCGTGCCAGGTCGCCCGTGTCGAACAGCGCGACGGCGCCGAGCACGCAACTGCGCAGCGGGGAGTCGGCGCAGTCGACCACCTCGGCGCGCAGTCGGGCGGCCCAGGTCGCGCGCCAACTCGCCAG
>CAJCJE010000584.1 GCA_903970565.1 Candidatus Melainabacteria bacterium
GTCGCGCGGCACCGCGAGGGCCAGGTCCGGGAACCGGGTGAACAGTCCGCGCAGCGCCACCTCCGCCTCCAGGTAGGCGACGTGCTGGCCGAGGCAGCGGTGGATGCCCTTGCCGAAGCCGAGGTGGCTCTCGCTGCCCACGGACAGCCGGTCGACGATCAGCTTGTCCGGGTCGGGAAACTTGCGCGGGTCGGTGTTCGCGGCCATGATCATCGGCACGACGGGCGCGCCCTTCGGGATCAGCACCCCGCCCAGTTCGACGTCCTCGGTGGGGAACCTCGGCTGACCGAACTGGATCGGTCCCAGGCGCTGTAGTTCGCGCACCGCCTGCGCCCACATCGGCGGGTTGGCCTTGAGCCGTTCCAGCTGTTCCGGGTGTTCGAGCAGGGCGAGGACCGAGTTCCCGATCAGGTAGGTCGTCGTCTGGTGCCCGGCCGTCACCAGGCTGAACAGAACCCCGACCAACTCGTCGTCGGAGGCGCGGTGCTCGTCCTTCGCCTGTGCCTGTACCAGCGCGGTGACCAGGTCGTCCTGGGGGTCGGCGCGCCGGCGGGCGAGCAGTTCCCGTGCGACTTCGAGGGCCTTGCGGATCGCGGCCGGGAGTCGTTTCCCGTCCAGCGTGGCCATCGCGTCGCTCCACTCACGCCAGTATGGACGGTCTTCCTCGTCGACCCCGACCAGCTCGCAGATCACGGTGACCGGTAGCGGGTAGCAGAACGCCTGCACGAGATCGACCGTGGTGCCGTCCCCGCCGGCCTCCTCCATCTGGTCGAGCAGCCGCGCGGTGATCTCCTCGGCCCGTGGCCGCAGTTTGGCGATCTGGTGCGAGGTGAGCGCGTAGGAGACCAGCTTGCGCAGCCGGGTGTGGTCGTCACCGTCGGAGGCGTTGATGAGGTTCTTCAGCCAGGGGATCAGGTCGTCCGGCACCTCCAGGTAGTCGAACACCCCGTCCCGGATGTCCACTGGCGCGTCCGCCGGCGGGTTGGTGAGGAACTTCGGGTCGGTGAGCACCCTGCGGACATCGTCGTAGCGGGCGGCCAGGTACATCGGCGGCCCGCCCATAAAGCCGCCGACCTGCAACGTCGGCGCCTCGCGCAACCGTGCGTGCGAGCCGAACGGGTCGGCCACCACTTCCGGTGCGAACAGGTCGACCGGATTCTCGGCAGTGGCGGTCATGGGCCTCATCCCTTCCATGTCAAAGAAAGCTTGCTACCCGCTGACGTGAGGCAAGCATCCTGCCGTCTCACTGCGGATCGACCGACGATCGACGGTGGTATCCGCGCCGGTCCCGCGCGTGGCCCAACTCTGCTTGGCCCAACTGTTGGAAAACGATAGGGAATCCGATGACCGCTGAGCATCCCTCGACCTGATAAAGCTGCTCGGCCCTTGCCAGCGGAATTGCTCCGGACGGATGTGACCACCGCCACGCGGAGCGAGTCCTTCCACTCCGGGTAGTCGAAGATTACCGCGACAGAACGAAAACGGCGCAGTCGAATTGATAATCCATTATGGACAGTGGTGCGCAGGCGGCCTGCGAAAGCGGAGGCCAGTCATGGGATCGTGTTGATCCCGCACCTGCGTCGCCCTTCCGCATTGTAGGGCCGGTGTGCGGCGACGGATATCCCCCGATCCGGTGGTATGTCGTGCGGCTGCGCCGCTACCAGAACGGGGGATGCGCGGTCGAACGCGTTTGTCCTAGCCTACGGAAGATCCACGAAGGTCCCCGTTGAACGAAAGTAGTCACCCACATGGCCGAGTCAGTCGCAGGCGGCGAGCCGGCACCGGACGCGGCCGGAGGCATGAATCCCGCACCGACCGGTGAAGCAGACTGAAAGCTCCCGCGCCGAACAGAAGAGGTCCCATGAGCGTCGTGCTTCTGCTGAACGGCCCCAATCTGGGTGCTCTGGGCTACCGCGAGCCGGAGATCTATGGCACCGACACTCTCGCCGACATCGAGAAGGCGGTCGCCGAGGAGGTGAGTGTCCGTGGCTGGGACGTCGTCTCGATCCAGCGTGACGGCGAGGGTGACCTCGTCGGCGCGATCCACGAGCACCGCGACACCACGGTCGGCGCCATTGTCAACCCCGGTGCGCTGATGATCGCCGGCTGGAGTCTGCGTGATGCGCTGGCGAGTTACGAGCCGCCGTGGGTCGAGGTGCACCTGAGCAATGTCTGGGCCCGCGAACAGTTCCGACACGAGTCGGTGATCGCACCGCTGGCCGGCGGCGTGGTGGTCGGCCTCGGCGCCTTCGGCTACCGCCTGGCGGCGCAGGCGTTGCTGCATCTGTCCGCGCAAGCGTGACACCGCTCGCCGGATCGCGCGGTGACCGGTCCCCTACCGGGATACCGGAGCGGTGCGAAGTGGCCACGGTGACTAGACCCGACAGCAGCATTCTGCCGTGTCATTCGATTCGCATGGATTACTCGGTCGGACAGAATGTCGCGCTCATGGTCATTTCGGGTGACGCGCCAATGATCGCGCGCCATCCGAATTTCCGGCGGCCCTGTCCGGAACGTATTGGTGCCCCGGTCTGGTCACAATGGGCTATTTCGGAATCGGATATAACGCAACATCGTGATCTGTGAAGACGCCGTTCTCGAATGACTTTGCGGTGAGCTATGGACGCGGCGCCTCGCTGGTTGGTAATGTCTGTCGTAACCGGACAGTCGCTGAAAATGATCGATTAAGCGGGAGCTACCGCAGAGAATTAATCGCGGAACCACCGCAGGGACCTGGGGGTTCTTTTGTCTTCTCTGTTGAGGTCGGCGCCTGCCGGCGTAACGCTACCCTGTAATCGGAATGACTACATTCCGCAATTGCGATTTCCTCAACATCCCTTCGCCGGATTCGGGGATGACCCGATAAAGGCGTCGTGTGAGACGGCCGCGCTCCTTCGGTTCTCCTCTTTGTCATGGTCCGACGGACGACTTGACCTCGGATTGCAATATGCAGCCGCGGCAACTGCCACCGGCTGTCCCGAGTCCCATGAGTTATGCCAGCTGGCCCCGTTCTGGCACATCGCGTTGCTCGCCAAAGCCAGGGAATTCGACGCGGCCTGGCGGGTGCTCAATTCTGTCGAAATGCGGAGGGAAAGACCGGAGTCACAGCGCGTGGCCGCGACCTCGCACGCTGTCCGAGGTGAGCTGCTGTTCGCTATGGGTCGCGCTGACGACGGGCTCGCCGAGGTGGAGGTGGGACTGCGCATCGCGGAGTGTTGCGGTGTCCGGTTTCTCCTTCCTGGCGGTTATGTCGTGATGGCGCTCGGCGCCCTCCGTCGAGCTGACATGCGAACCTGCCTGCACTTCGTGGACAAACTGACGGGCGAGGCGCTGCTGGGCTATTTCGGACAGGCCGCGGGGGCGTGGGTGACCGCGCAGTCCGCCGAGGCCCGCAGCGGCGTGGAGAGCGTGGCCGGCCTCGTTGCCGGAATTGTCACCAATCCTCTTGTTCTTCGCCAGCTTCTGGTCTCGGAGCCGGCGGCGGCGTCCTGGCTGGTTCGCGCCGCCGGCAAGTTGGGCGCGCGCGACCTGGCGAAAACAGTGGTGACCGCGGCCTGTGCCGCGGCTGCCAAAAACCCGCAGTTCAGTGTCATTCGCGGGGCGGCGTTACATGCCGCCGGGCTGCTGGAGGGCGACGCCGGCAAGTTGCTCGAAGCGGCGAACCTCTATCCCGATCAGTGGTGCGGGGCATCCGCCTGGGAGGACATGGCCGGCCTGTTGGCCACCCGGCCGGCCGACCGGCACGACACGATTCACATCTTCGAATCGGCGCTGGGCACCTATACCGCGGTCGGTGCCACGCGCGATGCCTCCCGTGTCGTGAACAAGCTTCGGGATTTCGGCGTGCGGCGCGGCGCGATCCGCACCGTGGAACGTGAAGGTCTCCTACCGCACGGACTCACCAACACGGAGTTCGCGGTCGCTGAGCTGGTGAGTCAGGGACACACCAACAACGAGGTCGGCAGGCAGCTGTTCATTTCTCGACACACCGTGGCATTTCATCTCAAAAAGGTGTACCAGAAGATGAGTGTCGCGTCACGGGTCGAGTTGGCGGCCAGCTGGAAAGCGATGCAGTAATGACCTCGGACCGGGAGGTTCCGCGTCGACCCAGGTCGAGGGGAGCCTTCCCGGAAGGTCTGGCGGAAGCGCCGGTATCGGCACGGAACTATGAATCTCACGATTGGGAAAGAAAATGATTATTGAGGGGTACCGGTGACAAAGCCCACGCCGACCGAGATCGGTCATGGCTACGACGCTTTCGCGGATCTGCTCGACCAGATCTGGGGTGAGAACCTGCACCACGGCTACTGGGACGGGAAGTCCGAGGACGAGTCCGTCGACGACGCGGCCAATCGGCTGACCGACAAACTGAGCGGACTGCTGACCATCAGGCCGGGCGATCGACTGCTCGATCTCGGTTGTGGCATCGGCGAACCGGCCATCAGGCTGGCCACGTCGCACGACATCGAGGTCGTGGGAGTCTCGATCAGCGAGCGGCA
>CAJCJE010000585.1 GCA_903970565.1 Candidatus Melainabacteria bacterium
TCTACACCTCCGGGACGACCGGGCCGCCGAAGGGGATCGCGATCGCGCACCGCGGTGTGCTGCGACTGGCCCTGGCACCCGGCTATCTCGACGTGACCCCGACCGACCGGTACCTCTGCCACTCCTCCCTGCTGTTCGACCTGTCGACGTTCGAGGTCTGGGTACCGCTGCTCAACGGCGCCTCGCTCGCGGTCGTGCGGACCGCGCGTCCCACCATCGCCCAACTGGCCGCCACGGTCGCCGAGCACGACGTGACAACGGCGTGGTTCACCGTGTCGCTGTTCAACCAGCTGGTGCTGAGCGGGTCGGCCGTCATCGGCGCGTTGCGCACCGTCGTGTTCGGTGGCGAGGCCGCGGCCCCCGATATCGTCCGCACCGCGGCCCGGCGGCATCCGGGCACCCGTTTCGTCAACGGCTACGGCCCCACCGAGGCCACCGTGTTCACCACCTGCCACACCGTCACGGCCGCCGATATCGCCGGCGACGGCCCGATCCCGATCGGCCGGCCGATCGCCCGGACCTGGGTGCGGGTGCTGGACGAGGACCTGCGGCCCACCCCGCCCGGCGAGCCGGGGGAGCTGTGCGTCGGCGGTGACGGGCTGGCGCTGGGCTACGTCGGCAGGCCCGAGGCCACCGCCGCCGCGTTCGTGCCCGACCCGGACGACCCGGCCTCGACGCTCTACCGCACCGGGGACCTGGTGGTGGCGCGGCCGGGGGGCGAACTGGTGTTCGTCGGCAGGCGCGACACCCAGGTGAAGGTTCGCGGCGTGCGGGTCGAGCCGGCCGAGATCGAGCGGGCGCTGCGTGCCCTGCCCGAGGTCGTGGACGCGGTGGTGGTCAAGGTGACGGTGTCGGCCGTTGACGAACGGCTCGTCGCCTACTTCGTACCGGCCGGTGTGCCGCCCTCGGCGGTCACGCTGCGGGAGCTGCTGCTGGTGAGCTGTCCGGCCTACCTGGTGCCGTCGGAGTTCGTGGCGATCGACCGTATCCCGCTCTCGCGCTCCGGCAAGCTCGACCGGGCCGCGCTCGTGCATCCCGCGGCCCTCACCCGGCGCTGGTCTGCCACCGGCGATCGGCTGCGCGATCTCTGGCGGGAGATCCTCCAGGTCGACGATGTCGGTGCGGACGCCGACTTCCTGCTCCTCGGCGGCCACTCGATCCACGTCCTGGCCCTGCTCGACGCGGTCGCGACGACCTGGGGCGTGCGGATCGAGGTGGAGGAGTTCTTCGTGGACCCGACGATCGAGGCCATGACGGCGCGGATCGGGTCGACCGGGCAGACCGGACACGGCGGGCCGACCTGGCCAGCCGAGCTGCCCGGCGAACTGCCAGGCGGTGTCTGAAGAAACCGGGGACAAGCTGGGTGTCCCTGGGCACCGGGCGCCGATCACCGTCGACCGACTCGGCAACACCGGGTCGGCCGGTGTTCACCGCGCTGCGCCAGTCCTTCAGCCGGCAACTGGTACAACCCGGCGACACCTGTGTCGTCTCCGCCATCGGGGCAGGATTCCAGTGGGGTTCCCTGTGCTGGCCACCTCTGCCGCTGACGCGGTCGGGTGCTCAGGAGGACGGGGAGACGGTCCCGTAGCCCTGGCCCGAATCCGAGGCGACCCCGGCCGAGTTCACGCTTTGCGCCAACAGGTAGTAGCTACCCGGTGAGCCCGGTGCGGTCAGGGTCAGCGTGGCGGTACCGTCCGGGTTGGCCGGAGCGGTGATCATGGTCGCTGAGTTGACATAGTACTGGTAGGAAACCACGTTCCGTTGCACCGGAGTCAGGGTGCAGGTGAACACCTGGTTGACGGTCACCGTCGCGGGGCAGGTGACGGTGGGGGCTATCGAGTTGGCGAAGAAGTCGTAGGGGGTCGACGGCTGGGAAGTCGTGCCGTCCGCGAAGGTACTGGTTGCGGTGAGCGTCTCGTAGGTTTGCGTCGGCGTGAACGGTACGGTGGCGGTGCCGTTCGCATTGGTCGGAACGGTGGCGGAGAATTCGCCGTCGGTATAGGTGAAGCTGACCACGTTCGGGACCGGAGAGGTCAGGGTGAAGGTGCCAAGTTGGCCGACCTGACCGGAAGTCTGCCCCTCCGGATAGTCCGAACTGGTGATGGTCGGCCCGTTGGTCACCACGGAGACGTCGGCGGTGTCGTAGTTGGAGGCTATCCCGCTGGGCAGCAGGCTGTAGACCGTGAGGGTGTTGTCACCGACGTCGGGCGGCACCAGGGCGACCGTCGCGGTGCCGTCGGGGTTTTCCGGTACCGTGTGTTCACCACTGTTCTCGTCCGACCACTGGTACTGGAACGACACCGAACCGGGTAGTCCGGAGTGGAAGGTGAAGATCACCGGTGCGCCGAAGATCGTGTTCGTCGCCGACTGGTCGACCACCGTGTCGCCGTAGTCGTAATAGACTCCGCCGAAGTATTCGAAGCTCAGGTTCCCGTCGCTGAACTTGTCTTGTACGTTGAGATTGGCGCCGTAGTCGCCACCGTCGGTCGAGTAGATGAAAATGGTGGCTTTACCGTTTGCGTCCGGCGTGATCTCGGTCGGCGGAAATGTTTCTCCATTTGGATTGTAGATTTCCGAGTACACATACCCGACCGTGTTGGCTTTGTCGCCTTTGTAGGCTGTGATCACGCATTTCGCGGTGTGGCCGATGTACACGATTTCCGGGGTGCAGGTCACCGTCGGGGCGTTGTTGGCAACCTGGAAGGTGTAGTCGGTGGTGGGTGACTCGTCGCCGGCGGCATTCGCGCTGTACACGAAAAGTTGATTGGGGCCGTAGTCATTGTTGCTGGGGGTGTACTGGATCTGCGCCGAACCGCCTTCCTTGTTGGCCGCCACGTACGTGTTCGTGTTTCCGTTGACGTTGTAGTAGTAACCGGTGACGTCCTTGGCGCCGTTGGCCGTGAAGGTGAAGGTGCCCGCAATTCCGCCACCACCGCTGCCGCCGGTCGGGCCGGGGCTGGGGTATTTCTGGGAGGCGACGGCGGGTGCGTCGGTGATGGTCCGTGCCGAGGCATTGGCCGGTACGGCGGTCAGGCCGATGGTGGCCAGTGCGGACAGGATGACGATGGTGGCTGCGTTGCGCAGCGGTCTTGACGTTCTTGAGCCCATGTTCTCCCCACTACGGTTGCTGTCTGCCCGTGAATCCAGATCTGTGGAAGATCACTGAGCTTGCGAGACGGTCACCTCGGTGGTCGTGCTGTCCGAGGCCAACCCGTTCGAGTCCACGCTGTTGGTGACCAGCCTGTCCATGCCTGCCAGGTCCGGGGCGGTGATGGCTACCGTGGCAGTGCCGTCCGGGCCGGCCGCAACGGTCGCGGCGGGGGTCTCCAGATCGTCG
>CAJCJE010000586.1 GCA_903970565.1 Candidatus Melainabacteria bacterium
GGCGGCGGCAAGACCACGCTGCTGGAAGTGCTCGCCGGGATCGAACCGCCGGACGCCGGCCGCGTCTCGCGCACGCGCGGCACCCGGATGGCCGTGGTCACCCAGCGCACCGAACTCCTCGGCGCCCGCACCGTCCGCGAAGCCGTGATCGACCCGCTCGGCACCTCCGCCGAGCACGAATGGGCCTCCGACTCGCGCGTGCGGTCGGTCCTGGACGGCCTGGGCATCAGCGGCTACGGCCTGGACGCCGAGGTCGCGACCATGTCCGGCGGCGAGCGGCGGCGCATCTCGCTGGCCGCCGCCCTGGTCCGCGACCTCGACCTGCTCGTACTGGACGAACCCACCAACCACCTCGACGTGCAGGGTGTCCGCTGGCTGGCCGATCACCTGCTGGCCGCCCGCGTCGCGCTCGTCGTCGTCACGCACGACCGCTGGTTCCTGGACACCGTCTGCACCCGGACCTGGGAGGTCACCGACGGCCAGGTCCAGCAGTACGAGGGCGGCTACGCCGACTGGGTCTTCGCCCGCGCCGAACGCGCCCGGCTCAGCGAGGTGATGGAGGAGCGCAGGCGCAACCTCGCCCGCAAGGAACTCGCCTGGCTGCGCCGGGGCGCCCCGGCCCGCACCTCGAAGCCGCGCTACCGGATTCAGGCCGCCGAGGACCTCATCGCGGACGTGCCGCAACCCCGCGACACCGTCGAACTGACCTCCTTCGCCCGCCGCCGGCTCGGCAAGACCGTGTTCGAACTGGAGGACGTGTCCGCGTCGATCGGCTCCCGCACCCTCCTGGACGAGGTGACCTGGCTGGTCGGACCGGGGGAGCGGGTCGGCCTGGTCGGCATCAACGGCTCCGGCAAGACCAGCCTGCTGCGGGTGCTCTCCGGTGACAAGCAGATCGACGCCGGCAAGCGGGTACAGGGCCTGACCGTGCGCCTGGCCCACCTCACCCAGGAACTGCACGACCTGCCGGGCAACCTACGCGTACTGGAGGCGATCGAACAGGTCGCCGGCCGGGTGGTGCTCGGCAAACTCGAACTGTCCGCCTCGCAACTGGCCGAACGGTTCGGGTTCGGCTCCTCCCGGCAGTGGACCCCGGTCGCGGACCTCTCCGGCGGGGAACGCCGCCGGCTGCAACTGGCCAGGCTGCTGATGGACGAGCCGAACGTGCTGCTGCTCGACGAGCCCACCAACGACCTGGACATCGACACCCTGCAACAGCTCGAAGACCTGCTCGACTCCTGGCCCGGCACCCTGGTCGTGGTCTCGCACGACCGCTATCTCGTCGAGCGGGTCTGCGACAACGTGGTCGCGCTGTTCGGCGACGGCAAGATCACCCAGCTGACCGGCGGCATCGACGAGTATCTGGCCCGCCTGGACCGGATGTCGGCGGCGACCGCCCCACCCCGGCCAGGTCCGGCCGTGCCGGGCGTGTCCACCATCCCGACCGGTCCGAGCGCGGCCGAGCAGCGCGTCGCGCAGAAGAACCTGGCCCGGCTCGAACGCCGGATGAACACCCTCAGCGACCGGGAGACCAAGCTCAACGACGAGATGGCCGAGGCCGGCGCGGACACCACCCGCCTGGTCGAACTCGACGCCCAGCTGCGCACCATCCGGGCGGAGAAGGAAGAGATCGAAACCCAGTGGCTGGAGGCCGCCGAGATCGCCGGCTGACCCGGCTGACCTCGCTGACCCGGCTGCCCGATCCGTCGGCTCGACTCGCTGACCCGCGCAACGCTCGCCCACTAAGCTGACCGGCATGAGTCGGTTCGTTGACACGCTGCTGACCACCGCCGGCAGTTCAACTCGGGGCATCAACACCGGGGAACCCAAGGCGCCCCACCGCAGCACCTGGGGCGAGGTGCACGAACGGGCCAGGAGAATGGCCGGCGCGCTCCTCGCCAGCGGTCTCGCCGCGCAGTCGGCGGTCGCGGTGCTGGCTGGCGAACCGATCCTGATCGCGCCGGCCGTGCAGGCCGTCTGGCTGGCCGGCGGCAGCGTCACCATGCTGCACCAGCCGACCCCGCGCACCGATCTCGCGCTCTGGGCGCAGGACACCGTCGCCGTGCTGGACATGATCGGCTCGACGCTGGTGCTGCTCGGGTCGCCGTTCGAGGCGCTCGGCCCGATGCTCACCGAACACGGCATCCGCTTCCTGCTGCTCACCGACCTGGTCAACGGCGAACCCCTGGCCGAACCGGTGGCCGCCGACGGCGACGCCCCGGCTCTGTTGCAGCTCACCAGCGGCTCGACCGCCGATCCGAAGGCCGTCCGGATCACCCACGACAACCTGATCGCCAACATCGAGTCGATGGCCGAGGCCGCCGCCCTGAACCCCGAGCAGGACACGATGGTGTCCTGGCTGCCGCTGTTCCACGACATGGGCATGGTCGGCTTCCTCACCGTCCCGATGACGCTGGGCATCGAGCTGGTGAAGGTCACCCCGGTGGAGTTCCTGTCCGGCCCGCTGCTGTGGCCCGCCCTGATCAGCAAGTACCAGGGCACCATCACCGCGGCCCCGAACTTCGCCTACGCGATGGTCGGCCGCAGGATGGCCGGCGTAGACGAAGACGACGCCTACGACCTGTCCCGGCTGCGTATCGCGCTCAACGGCGCCGAGCCGATCGACGTCGCCGCCGTGGAGAACTTCACCAGGGCCGGCGCGCGGTTCAGGATGCCGCCGGAATGCGTGCTGGCCGCCTACGGCATGGCCGAGGCCACCCTCGCGGTGTCCTTCGCCCCCCTGTTCACCGGCCTGTCCATCGACACCATCGACACCGAGCAACTGGAACAGCACGCCAAGGCCGTTCCCGTCGACCCGGCCGACGCCAGCGAGAACGCGGCGGCGACCCGGTCGTTCTCCCTGCTCGGGCCGCCACTGCCCGGCCTTGAGGTCGACGTCGTCGACGAGGCCGGCACCACCCTGGGCGAACGCGAGGTCGGCGAACTGCGGGTGCGCGGTCGCGCCGTCACCCCCGGCTACCTGACCATGCAGGGCCCGAAGGACACCCAGAACGACGAGGGCTGGCTGGCCACCGGCGACCTCGGCTACCTCATCGGCGATCAGGTGGTGGTCTGCGGCCGGCGCAAGGACGTGATCATCATGGGGGGCCGCAACATCTACCCGACCGACATCGAACGCGCCGCGCTGTCCGTGAACGGGGTCCGCGCCGGCAACGCGGTCGCCGTCCGGCTGGAAGCGGGCACCCGGCGGGAGCGTTTCGCGGTCGTCGTCGAGTCCACAATGGCTGGTGACCAGGACGCGGAACGGTTGCTGGACAAGCAGATCGCCGCGCGGGTGATGGACGCGGTCGGCGCCCGACCGGTCGGCGTGTTCATCGTCGGACCGGGCAGCCTGCCCAAGACACCCTCCGGCAAACTGCGCAGGGCCGCCGCCGGGGAATGGGTCAGCGCCCGCCTCGCCGAACGCGCCTCCAGCTGAGCATGGTCGATGCCGCGCCGCCCCAACCGTGCCCCGGGCGTCCCGCGCAGCTCAGCCGCGAGCAGACCGTCGACGCCGCCTTCGGGCATGGCCCTGGCTCGCGCGGGTCGCCTGGGCCATGTACGAAGTTCCTCGCCGTGCCCGGCCTGCCGGCCCGAGAACCAGGCGCCGAACGACGCTAGGGACACCGTTGCCGATCGCCCGCCCGGTGCTGCGGCGGCTTGCCGACGGTCCACACGATGGGGCAACGGACCCAATGGCACGATCAGCAGGTGAATCGTCTGCGCCGCCCTCGCCTGCTGCCGCTGTTCTGCCTGGCCACCGTGCTGCTCGCCGCCACGTCGGCCTGCACCGACGTCGCCGGCTCGCCCTCGGCGCAGACCCCGCGGACCACCGAGCGGCACGCCCCGTCCGGCCCGGTGCCGGCCGGCCTCGCCGGCTTCTACGACCAGGCGCTGACCTGGGGCGGCTGCCAGTCCTACGCCACCGACGACCAGGGCCAACAGCTGTTCGGCGCGGCGAACCTGCAATGCGCCCGGCTGACCGTGCCGCTGGACTACACCCAGCCGCAGGGTAAGACGATCACCATCGGCGTCCTGCGGATCAAGGCGACCGACCCGAGCCAGCGGATCGGCTCGCTGCTGATGAATCCGGGCGGGCCGGGCGGCTCCGGAATGGAGGCCGCCGCCGGCATGAGCCAGACCTGGGCCAGTTCCGCGCTGTCGGCCCGATTCGACCTGGTCGGTTTCGACCCGCGCGGTATCGGCGCCAGCCAACCAGCGGTCCGCTGCCTGACCGGTCCGCAGACCGACGCGCAGCGCGCCTCCGACCTCGACGACGACAGCTCACCGCAGGGCGTCGCGAAATACGACGCGCAGCAGAGGACCTACGCCGGCGACTGCGTCACCAACACCCCCGACGGCAAGGCGATGCTCGCCAACGTCGGCACCGTCGACGCCGCCAAGGACCTGGACATACTGCGTTCGGTCCTCGGTGACAAGCAGCTCACCTACCTCGGCTACTCCTACGGCACCCTGCTCGGCACCACCTACGCCGAGCAGTTCCCGAAGAACGTGCGGGCGATGATCCTGGACGGCGCGGTCGACCCGACCGAGGACCCGGTCGCGCAACTCGTCGGCCAGGGCAAGGGTTTCCAGAACGCCTTCAACCAGTTCGCCATCTGGTGCGCCCAACAGCCCAGCTGCTCGGTCGGCACCGATCCGAGCAACGCCACGCAGGTGTTCCGCAGCCTGGTCAACCCACTGCTGAGCAGCCCCGTCCAGGTCGGAGACGGCCGGCAGCTCTGGTACGACGACGCGACCACCGGCGTCATCCAGGCGCTGTACTCCGAAACCCTGTGGAACGACCTCAACGCCGGCCTGCAACAGCTCAAGCAGGGTAACGGCCTGATCCTGATGGAACTCGCCGACAACTACAACGGCCGCAACAACAACGGCAGCTACTCCAACGAACAGGACGCCTTCACCGCGGTCCGCTGCGTCGACGGACCCCCCGTGACCGACCCGACCACGCTGCTCGCCGAAGCCCAGCAGTACCGCGCCGCCGCCCCGTTCCTCGACGACGGCCGCCCCGCCGTCGCCGAGCAGGACGCCTGCTCCTACTGGCCGGTCCCGCCGACCGACCAGCCACATCTGCCGAACGTGCCCGGTCTCGCGCCGACGTTGGTAATCTCCACCACCAACGACCCGGCAACGCCGTACCAGTCCGGGGTGAACCTGGCCAACGCCCTGCACGCCGGCTTGTTGACCTACGAAAGCACGCAGCACACCGCGTTCCTGCAAGGCAACGCCTGTGTGGACAAATGGGGGGCGAACTACCTGATGAACCTGACGCTGCCGCCGACCGGTACCCGCTGCTCGTCATGACCGGACGAGCACTCGCCCTACTCGGCACGGCCGCCCTGCTGCTCGTCGCCGGCTGCGCCACCGCCATCCCCGGAACTCCCGTCGCGCAGGGCCCGGTGCCGCCGGGCCTGGCCGCCTTCTACGACCAGACCCCGAGTTGGGGTTCGTGCGGGGGCTACGCCACCGACGACGAGAGCCGCCAGGCCTACGACCGCGACGACATCCAGTGCGCCCGGCTGTACGTGCCGATGGACTACGCGAAGCCGACTGGCACCGTGATCAGCCTCGGCCTGCTCAAGGTGAGCGCCCTGGACCCGAGCCGGCGCATCGGTTCGTTGGTCATGAATCCCGGCGGCCCCGGCGAGTCCGGGATGCTCGAAGCCGTCGGCCTCGCCGACCAGATCTCCGACACCGACCTCGCCGCCCGCTTCGACCTCATCGGCTTCGACCCGCGCGGCGTCGGCGCCAGCCAGCCCGAGGTGCACTGCCTGACCGACGCCGAACAGGACACCCAGCGGCTGGAGGTCCCGCTGGATGACCCGAACGCCGAAGCCAACCGAGAGCAGGCCGAGAACCAGCAGTACGCCCAGGACTGCGCCAAACGCACCGGCGACGCCATGCTGGAGAACGTCGGCACCCGCGACGTCGCCAAGGACCTCGACGTGCTGCGCGCCGCCCTCGGCGACTCCCAGCTCACCTACCTCGGTTTCTCCTACGGAACCGCGATCGGCACCCAGTACGCGGTCGACTTCCCGCGCAACGTCCGCGCGATGATCCTCGACGGCGCGGTCGACCCCGACCAGAGCGACACCGCCGCCGACCTCGCCCAGGGCACCGGCTTCGACGACGCCTTCGACACCTTCGCCGCCTGGTGCGCGAAACAGAAGCCCTGCGGCATCGGCACCGATCCGTCGCAGGACGAGAACGAACTCGACAACCTCAGCAATCCGCTCAAGACCAAACCCATCGCGGTCGGCGACCGCAAACTGTCCTATCAGGACGTCCAGACCGCCGTGTCCGCCGCCCTCTACAGCGAGGACGACTGGCCCACCCTCAACCAGGGCCTGATCGAACTGGGCCACGGCCAGGGCAACACCCTCCTCCAACTCGCCGACCAGTACCTGCAACGCGATTCAGACGGCCACTACTCCAACTCCAACGACGTCTTCAACGCCGTCAAGTGCGCCGACTATCCGCCGGTGAAGGACCGCCAAACCCTGGTAC
>CAJCJE010000587.1 GCA_903970565.1 Candidatus Melainabacteria bacterium
GAACCGGTCGCCGCGCCCATGTCGCGCAGTTCGACGCTGTTCTGGGTGATCAGGTTGGTGTTCTGCATGATAAAGCCCATGCCAAAGCCCAGGACCGCGGTCAGCGCGGAGGCCACCACGGTTGTGGTGTTCACGCCGAGCATCAGCAGAACCAGCATTCCGACGACCATCAGCGCGCCCCCGATGATCGGGAACTCCCGGTAGCGACCGGTCCTGCTGGTGATCTGGCCGGTGGTCAGCATGACGGCGAGCATCCCGAACATCAGCGGCAACAGCAGCAGTCCGCTGGCGGTCGCGGAGGCGCCGCGCACGTTCTGCATGTACTGCGGGAGGAAGTTGACCGCACCGAACATGCCGGCGCCGACCAGGAAGCTGAGGATCTGCGCGACGGTGAAGTTGCGGTTGCGGAAGAGTTTCGGCGGCAGGATCGGTTCGGCGACCCGGCTCTCGACGTAGGCGAAGGCGGCCAGGAACACCACGCTCACCGCGAACAGGCCGATGATCTGCCAGGAACCCCAGGAGTACTCGCTGCCGCCCCAACTGGCCGCGAGGGTGAGTGAGACCACGCCGACGGCGAGCAGGATGGCGCCGAGATAGTCGATCTTGGCGTCGATCCGGTGCTTGGGCAGCTTCATGAACAGCCCGGTGACGATCAGCGCGGCGATGCCGATCGGGATGTTGATGTAGAACACCCAGTGCCAGCTCAGGTCGTCGGTGAGCACGCCACCGATCAGCGGGCCGCCGACGAACGCGATCGGCATCATGCCGCCGATCAGCGCCTGGTAGCGGCCACGCTCGCGGGGCGGCACGAGGTCGCCGATGATCGCCATCGCGCCGACCATCAGACCGCCGGCGCCCAAGCCCTGTAGGGCGCGGAAGCTGATGAGTTCGTTCATGTTCTGGGAGAGGCCGGCCAGTGCCGAGCCGAACAGGAAGACCACGATCGAGGCCATGTACATGCCTCGCCGGCTGTAGATGTCGCCGAGCTTGCCCCAGACCGGGGTCGACGCGGCGGCGGCGAGGGAGTAGCCGGTGACCACCCAGGACAGGTGGTTGAGGCCGCCGAGGTCGCCGACGATGGTCGGCAGCGCGGTACTGACGATCAAGTTGTCCAGCATGGCCAGCAACATGCCGAGCATCAGCCCGGCCATCGCCACGTAGATCGCGCGTTTGGTCAGCGTCGGTGGACCACTCAACCCTTGTTGACCAGCGGTGTTCAACACTGGGGTGTCCGTCATCAGTAAACTCCCGGCTTGAGATCGACATTGCTGAGTGGCTCGCGGACGCGGCCGGCTGTTCTACTTACTTGCCGTACGGTAAGCTACAACTAGCCGGTCGTCAAGTAAGTCGACGGGAGCGGAAGGTAACCAGATGACTGAGGAACAGCGCCGCGGTGGCACCAGGGAGAAGATCCAGGCTGTCGCGCTGGAGTTGTTCGCCGAACAGGGTTACGAGAAGACCGCGCTACGGGAGATCGCCGAGCGGCTCGGGGTGACCAAGGCCGCGCTCTACTACCACTTCCGCACCAAGGACGACATCGTCGCGAGCCTGTTCGCCGACTACAACGACAAGATCGAGGCGATCATCGAGTGGGCGCGCGACCAGGAACTCACCCTGGAGATCCGCAAGGAGATCATCCGACGCTACGCCGCGCTGCTGGCCGAGTCCGGTACCGCGATGATGCAGTTCGTCCAGGGCAACCAGGCCGCGGTCCGGGACCTGAAGGACTCCGACAAGCTGTTCGAGCGTTTCAAGGCCGTCACCCACCTGCTCGTCGACCATGACGCGCCGCTGACCGCGCAGATCAAGGCCGGGATGGCCATGCCCATGCTGCACGTCGGCAACTACGCGCCGCTGGAACTGGTAGCCACCCAGCAGGAACGCCACGCCGCCACTCTGGAGGTCGTGTTGCAGCTGCTGGACGACGCGGCCGGCGACACCGGCTGAGCCGGCCTCAGCGCAGCGCGAGCACGGCGGCGGGCAGGTGGTCGCGGACGTGCAGGTGTCCCCCGGTCGGGAAGACCGGTGGCTGGGCGGGCAGCAGGGTGCGCAACTGGTAGCCGCACTTCTCCGCGACCCGGCAGGACGCGTGGTTGCCCACCGAGTGCCGCAGTTCGAGCGTGGTCAGCGGCAGCGGGCACTCCGGGCCGAACGCCCAGTTCGTCGCGGCGGCCAACGCCCTCGGCACGAAGCCGCGTCCCCTGCTCCGCGCGGCGATCCAATAGCCGACCTCGGCGGAGCTGCCGGTCGGATCGTTGCCGGCGTTGATCGCCAGATGGCCCACCGGCCGACCGGCGTCGGCTTCGGCGGCCTCATACACCGCTACCATGATCGCGAAGCTGAACCTGGTCCCGGTCTCCCAGCTCTCCCGTTGCGCGGCAAGCCATTGCCGCGCGGTCTCCTCATCGGTCAGCGAGGTGTTCAGCTGACGCAGCATCAGCTGGTCGACGCGCGCGTCGAGCAGCGCGTTCGCGTCGCCCGTCCGCCACGGCCGCAGCAGCAGGGCCGGCGCGGCGGCGGTCGCCGGCACGGACAGGGTGACGGGCACGGTGCTCCCCGATCGTCGGTTCGCTGATCAGGGAAACTTACTCGTAAGCCGGCCCCGCGCGGTGCCCGCCGGTCACCAGGACCGGTGGGCATCGACACATCGCGTCACCGCACGGGGGCGTCCTCGCCCGGAGTTACGGCCTCGCCGCCGCGCCCACCGTGTGGTTGTAGGGCAGGGTGGCGATCTGCCGCGTCGAGCCGGCCCGGCTGGTGTTGCTGGTGACCGCGACCGCGCCGGTCACCACCGTGCCCGCCGCCGCGCTCGGCGTCAGGTTGGCGCGCAACCGCGCGGTACTGCCCGGCGCGAGGTAGATCGGGGTGCTCACCGCGCCCCCGGAGAGGTCACCGACTCCGGGTGATCGCCGGGGCCCGGTCCAACAGGCGGCGAAGGTATCGAGAACCGACGAAAGTCGCGGAACAGCCAGGAAACGGTCGATCCGACCGTCCAACAGACCAGGTCGACCGTGATTTCGCGCACGCTGATCCACTTGGCGGATCGCTTTTGCGAGCACGGCCCACTACCGTCTCGACGCAATCGTCCGGGTGCCGGGTCACCGGCCTCGGGCAACGCGCCGGCCGACCGGGAGGTCCGTGATCCTGTTTCCGGGACCAGACAATGGACCGCCTGCGGTTTCGTGTGTTGGAGCGGTTGCGGCCTGGAGTCGGTTCCGTCCAAGGACTCGCGGCGTCGCGAGAGCGGGTCGCCTGGCGTCGACGTCGCCGGCCGCATAGTTTCCACCGGTGGACTTCCGGGCAGCTTGTCTTCGGGACGCCACCGGTCAACCTCAGGGAGGCGACATGACGTTCATGCTCGACTGCTCGCACT
>CAJCJE010000588.1 GCA_903970565.1 Candidatus Melainabacteria bacterium
CCGTGCCACGACGTCGCCGAGCGCGGCGCGCAGGGTGACCAGATCGAGTTCACCGCGCAGCCGCCAGCCGAGAATGACCAGGTGGCGAGGACCGAACGCGCCGTCGGCATCGCCCTTGTCGAAGATGCACAGCAGGCCGAGATTGGACGACAGGGGGATGCGCTCGGCCGGAACTCCCGTGGGAACCTCGGAGATGCTCATGGTGCGGTCCTTGTCTCGTGTGCCGGTCAGGCGGCCTGTGCGGTGCTGTGACGTTCGCGCTCGGCCGCCTCGTAGAGCGCGGTGATGTTGCCGCTGCCGAAGGAGCGGGCTCCCCACCGCTCGATCAGCTCCATGAAGATCGTGTTGCGCGGGTGCACCGAGCTGGTGAAGATCTGGAACAGCTGGCCGTCGTGGTCGGAGTCGACCAGCACCTGGTGCTGGCGCAGCTGCTCGACGGTGTAGCGGGCCGGAACGACCCGGCGCAGCACGCGGCCGTAGTAGGAGTCCGGGGTCTGCATGAACACGATGCCGCGCTCGCGCAGCGAGTCCACCGCGGTGACGATGTCGTCGGTGGCGAAGGCGATGTGCTGCACGCCGGGGCCATCGTGCGCGGACAGGAAGTCCTCGATGTGGCCGGCCTCGCGGGTGGTGTCCGGCTCGATCAGGGTCAGTGTCACCGAGCCGGACTTGCTCTGCACCACCTTGGTCGTGATCGCCTGCGCGCCGATCTGCAGGGTCTCGGTGAAGATCAGGTCGAAGTCCAGGACGTCGGTGTAGAACGCGACGGTCTCGTCCACGTGTCCGTAGTCGACACACACCGCGAAGTGGTCCACCACGAAGAACTTCGGGCCCTCGCCGGTCACCGCGACAGGCTTCGGTGACCGGTCGAGGTATTCCACGAAGGTGTGCGTCACGTCGCCGAAGGCGACAACGCTCGCGGTCACCGTGTTCCCGACCCGGATCGGCGCCGCTGCCGGCCGGGCGCCCCGGCGCAGCGCCGTGTCGTATGCCGCGCGGGCGTCCCGCACCCGCAGGGCGATGTCCGACACGCCGTCGCCGTGCCGCGCGACGTACTCGGTGCCGGGGTGCGCGGTGTCCAGGGGCTGGCTGAACAGCAGGCGGATCTCGTTCGCGGCCAGTTCGACGGTGCGCGCGCCCGGCCCGATCGGCACCGGAGAGGGCACCACGCTCCCGACGAAACCGTGCCCGCCGAGCACCTGGGCCGGACCGGTTGCCACGTCGCCAACGTAGAAGTGGACGTAGTCGAGCTGGAGATCGGTGAAGACCGGGAGTGCCATGAGAAATCCTTCGTCGTCTGTTGGCGGGTGGTGCCGGATCACCTCGGGTCGGCCGCCTGGACCCTCGGCCGCAGGTCCAGCCAGTTCGCGTTGATGTGGGCGAGACAGGCGGCGCGGTCGGACGGGCCGTGCGTGACGTACCAGCCCTCGGGGACCGCGATGGAGGCCGGCCACAGCGAATGCTCACCGGCGTCGTTCACCAGGACCGCGTAGGTGGAGTCCTCGTCGTCGAACGGATTGGTCATCACTGCTCCTTGGGTCGGATCGAACCGGCCAGCCCGGCCACGGTCGGGGTGTCGAACAGAGTGTTGATCTTCAGCTCCACGCCCAACTCGGCCCGAATCCGGTTGAGTAGCCGCATCGCCAGCAACGAGTGGCCGCCCAGATCGAAGAAGCTGTCCTCGACGCTGACCCGCTCGACCCCCAGCACCTCGGAGAAGGCCGTGCACAGGGCCAGCTCGACCGGACCGTCGGGCGCGCGGTAGGCGGTGGGGCCCTGCGGCGTCGGCAACGGCAGCGCGGCGCGGTCGATCTTCCCGTTCGGGGTCAACGGCAGCTGCTCGATGACGACGAACGCGGTGGGCACCATGTACTCGGGCAGGCCGGTGCGCACGTGCTCGCGCACGCTCGCGACGTCCAGCGCGGTACCGGTTTCCGGCCGCAGGTAGCCGATCAGCCGCTTCTCCCCCGGCTTGAGTTCGCGAGCCACCACCGCCGCGTCGCCCACCTCGGGGTGGCTGACGATGGCGGCCTCGATCTCGGCCAGTTCCACCCGGAAGCCCAGGATCTTCACCTGGTCGTTGGCGCGGCCGACGAACTCGATGTCGCCGTCGGCGGTGAAGCGGACCAGGTCCCCCGTGCGGTACATCCGCTCGCCCGGCCCGCCGTAGGGATTGGCGACGAACCGTTCCCCGGTCTGGTCCGGCCGGCCGACGTAGCCAAGGGCGATGCCGATGCCGGAGATGTACAGCTCGCCGACGGTGCCCGCGGGCACCTGGTCCAGCCGCTCGTCCAGCACGTGCAGGCTGACGCCGTCCATCGGGCGGCCGACCGGCACGCTGGTGGTGGGCGAGTAGGGGGCGGTGATGGGTGAGTTGGTGCTGAACACCGTGGCCTCGGTCGCGCCGTACATGGCGCGCACCACCAGATCCGGATTGGCGGCGAGGACACGGGAGACCGCGCCGGGCGCGATCACGTCGCCGCCGGTGAGTACCTCCCGGACCCCGGCGAGGCTTTCCGGCGCGTCCTCGGCGATCACCCGGAACAGCCCCGCGGTCAGGTGCACGCCGGTGATCCGGTGTTCGCGGATCAGCCGGGCGAGGTTGGCGATGTCCAGCTCCCCCTCGGGAGCGATCACGATCTGACCGCCGTGCAGCAGCGGAACCCAGATCTCGTAGGTGGACACGTTGAAGGCGTGCGGCGCGAGCATCAGGACCCGCTCATGCCGGTTGGTGTCCCAGGTGCTGTCCAGGGCCAGCGCCAGCGCGTCGCGGTGGCGGACCGCGACCCCCTTGGGGTGTCCGGTCGAGCCGGAGGTGTACATCGCGTAGGCGGGCGCGGCCCCGTCGACGGCGACCTCGGGCGCGGTGGCCGGTTGGTCGCTCAGGTCGATGCCGTCGATCAGGAGGACTTCCTTGACCGAGGGCAGCACCTGCTGGTTCATCGCCTCGTCGGCGAGCAGCACCCGCGCACCGGAGTGCTCGACGATCCACTGCTGCCGGTCGGCCGGGTAGGCGGAGTGCACCGGCTGGTAGTAGCCACCGGCCTTCAACGCGGCGAGGAACGCGACCACCACGTGCGGCGTGCGGCGCATGAGGATCGCGACCGGTACCTCCGGTCCGACGCCCAGTTCCCGCAGGCGATGCGCGAGCCGGTTGGCCTGCTCGTCGAGTTCCCGGTAGGTCAGGCTCAGCTCGGCGCCGGCCACCGCGACCGCGTCGGGGGTCTGCGCCGCCTGCGCGGCGAAAGCCGCGTGCACAGTCAGGGATTCAGTCAACATTCTCTTCCCCTCGGGATCGGATCGCCAGCCGTATTCGACGGTAGTGAGACCGGCTCACCACCGCGTCTTCCGCTTTGCGAGCCGGCTTTTCGGGCTCGGCCGGCTCGGGACAGGACCACCACGGCGAGCGTCCTAAACCGCTTTGGGCAGCTGGACGTCCGGCCCGTTGCCGGGCTGCTGGGACGTCCCGGCGGCGGTGTCCTCCGCCGCCGGCTTGCGCCAGTTGTGGCGCAGCACGCGCAGCATCACGCTCGGCCGCATCAGCGCGGTCGGCGGGTCCATCAGCCCGGCGACGCGCATGTAGCCGTTGGCCAGTTCGGCGTCCTTGCTCACCGCGTACTGGTAGCGACCCATGTAGGCGTTGCCGATGCTGACCTTCAGCGGGCGCTTTCCCTCCACGCCGGGGAAGGCGAGGTCGCCGCCCGCGGCGACCTCCCACGGGTTGTCCACGGCCTTGCCGACATCACGCAGGAACGCGGCCGGGTCGACCGGCGCGCCCTTGCGCAGGTGCTCGCGCAGGGCCATCGCCTCCAGCGCCGCGACGCTCATGCCCTGGCCGTAGACCGGGTTGAAGCTGCACACCGCGTCGCCGAGCACGAGCAGGCCGTTCGGGAAGCGCTTGAGCCGCTCGTACCGGCGCCGCACGCTCGCCGGGAAACCGAAGGAGGTCGGGTCGTCGATCGGCTCGGCGTCCTTGATGCCCTCGTAGACGTCGGGGACGGGCAGCGAGCGGGCGAACTCGACGAAGCCCTCCGGGTCGATCGGCGGGTGGTCGCCGAGGATACCGGTCAGCGACAGAATACAAGTGTCCTTTGTGGATAATCCGAAGAACGCGCCGCGCGGGTGCTGCGGCGAGGCGACCGGGTTGATCGACCAGGTGTCCTCGAACACGCCGGCCGGTCGCTTGTAGAACCGGGTGGTGTAGGCGAGGCCGATCTTCACCTTCTCCTCGACCGGCCGCTCGTAGCCGAGTTCCTGCAACCACACCGGGGTCCGCGAACCCCGGCCGGTCGCGTCGACCACCACGTCGGCGATCAGTTCCTGCTCGATGCCGATCGCGTCGCGCGAGCGGACCCTGGCACCGATCACCCGCGATCCGTCCTGAGTGGACATCAGACCGAGGATGTCGTGACGCTGCAAGTAGGTCACGTTGGGGATGGCGGCGACGCGCTCCCGGACGTGGTACTCCAGCACCGGCCGGGTCGGGGTCACCGAGACGAGCCCGGTGTGCACCTTCTGCATCCGGCGCGCGTTGAAGTACCACCGCATCTCGCCGAGATCACCGACCGGCGCCCCGGCGGCGACGAGTTCCTCGGTGAAGTCGGGGAACAGCTCCTCCAGGATGAGGTGGCCACGGGCGTGCAGGCCGTGAGCGTGCCGGGTGTGTGGTGCGCCCTTGCGCGGAGTCCGGACACCGAGCACGGTGTCGCGGTCGACCACCAGGACTTCCTGGTAGAACTCCGAAAGCACGCGGGCCGCGAGAGTCCCGGCCATGCTGCCACCGAGGACCACCGCGCGGTTTCCGATGTGGTCGCGCATGTCCCTGCCTCCTTGGATCGATCACTGATCTGCCTGGACTGGCTCAACCCGTCGTCCACCAAACCCAGGTCAGGACGTGGGACGCAGACGGAAAGCGGCGCGGTCGCCGCGAGG
>CAJCJE010000589.1 GCA_903970565.1 Candidatus Melainabacteria bacterium
CGGCGACCGAGGCCGTTGAGCTGGACCTGCCCGCCGAGACCGTCGGCGCCCCGGCCAGCCAGCGCACCACTCGCGGGTTGCAGAACCTGCGCAGCCTGCTGCTGGGCTTCGACGTCGACCCGCACGACGAGGGCCGGGTACTGGCCGACTACCTCACCGCGCGCAAGGAACTGGTCGAGGCCGGGCAGCGCCCACTCGCCGAGGAGATCGACCTGCTGTCGGTGTTCGCGGACCTGTCCGAGCTCAGCCGCAACAAGCAGGCCGGCGAGGAAACCGGTGGCAACAGCCACGTGCACAGCGCCCGCGAGTACTTCCACACCTACCTACAGAGCCTGGACGTCGACCGCGCCGGGCTGTCGGAGACCTTCCAGGGCCGGCTGGCCAAGGCACTCGGGCACTACGGCATCACCGAGATGGAGCGCACGCCGCAGCTGGAGGAGGCCGTGTTCCGGATCTTCCTCGCCCAGCAGCGCGCCGCCTCCGACGCCACCGTCGTCAGCACGCTGCTGCGGGAGTGGCTGCGCGAGGCACCGCCCGGTGAGTCGCTGCGGGAGACCGCCGGTCTCGCGCTGGAACGGCTGGTCGCCGCGACCCAGGTGCGTTTCCCGGTGGTCTCCGACCTCGCCCGAGGGGTGGTGTTCGCCTGGTTCGGGCAGCCGCTGCTGCGCCGCAACCGCGCCCGCGTCTACTCCACCATCCGCAAGCAGCTGCGCCACCTCGACGCGAACCCGGCCGCGCCGGACCGCGCCGAGCGGATCGCCGCGATGGTGGGCAGCACCGAACCGCTGGTGCGCCTGCTGGGTCAGCGGCTGGTCCGCGACGACCTGGACAACGCGGTCATGCTGGAGGTGCTGACCAGGCGTTACTACGGCAACAAGGGCCTGGTCAACGTGCACACCAGCGAGGCGGCGGGCTGCACGTTCGTGGTCGCCGAACGGGCCGGCTCCCGGCTGGTCTCCACCGCGGTGGGCTTCGACGCGCTCGGCGACGCGCTGCGCGGGCTGGGGGTGGTCGCCGGCAGCGCCGAGGACGACATCGACGCCGACATCTACCTGGCGTGGGAGACGCAGCCGGAGGGCTTCGACGCGATGGCCGCCGCGCTGCACGAGGTCGTCAGCGCGCACCCGCTGCCCAGCCAGGTCCGCAGGCTCACCACCACCGTCGCCGGCAGCGGCGGCGCGGTGATGCACCAGCACTTCACCTTCCGCCCGTCGACCACCGGGATGAGTGAGGAACGGCTGATCCGTGGCCTGCACCCCTACATCGCGCAGCGGATGCAGCTGGAGCGGCTGCGCAAGTTCGACCTCACCCGGCTGCCCTCCTCCGACGAGGAGGTCTACCTGTTCCAGTGCGTGGCGCGGGAAAACCCCTCCGACGACCGGCTGGTGGCCTTCGCGCAGGTTCGCGACCTGACCGAACTGCGGGAGCACGACGGCCGGCTGGTCGCGCTGCCCACCGCCGAGGACATCGTCGCCACCTGCCTGGACTCGATCCGCCGCGCGCAGTCCCGGCGGCCGGCGCGCAACCGCTTCCCCACCAACCGGATCGTCGTCTACGTCTGGCCGCCGAGCGAGATCACCCGCGCGGAGCTGGAGACGATCGCCGCGCGCGTGCTGCCGACCACCGCGGGCGCGGGACTGGAGGAGATCCTGTTCATCGCCCGGCAGCGGGACCGCGCGAGCGGTGAGCTGACCAAGATCGCCGTGCGGATCTCCTTCGACGTCACCGGTGCCAGCCAGCTGACCGTCGGCGCGCAGTCGGCCGAGTTGGTCGAGCCGCTGGACGGATACCGGCAGAAGGTGCTGCGCGCGAGCAGCCGCAACACCGTCTACCCCTACGAGCTGACCGGTCTGCTCGGCACGTTCACCGAGCACGACCTCGACGAGGCTGGCCGGCTTGCCCCGGTGGACCGGCCCAAGGGGCTCAACAGCGCGGCGATCGTCGCCGGGGTCGTCAGTTCGGCGACCCCACGACACCCCGAGGGCATCACGCGGGTGGTGCTGCTCGGCGACCCGACGAAGGCGCTGGGCGCGCTGTCGGAGCCGGAGTGCCGCCGGGTCGTGGCCGCGCTGGACCTCGCCGAGCAGATGCGGGTGCCGCTGGAGTGGTACGCGCTGTCGGCCGGTGCCCGGATCTCGATGGAGTCCGGTACCGAGAACATGGACTGGGTGGCCGCCGCGCTCAAGCGCATCGTCGAGTTCACCCAGGACGGCGGCGAGATCAACGTGGTGGTGGCCGGGATCAACGTCGGCGCGCAGCCGTACTGGAACGCCGAGGCCACGATGCTCATGCACACCAAGGGCATCCTGGTGATGACGCCGGACTCGGCGATGGTGCTGACCGGCAAGCAGTCGCTGGACTTCTCCGGTGGGGTCTCGGCCGAGGACAACTTCGGCATCGGCGGCTACGACCGGGTGATGGGGCCCAACGGCCAGGCGCAGTACTGGGCGCCGAACCTCGCCGCCGCGCGGGACGTGCTGATGTCGCACTACGACCACAGCTACGTCGTGCCGGGTGAGCAGCGTCCGCGCCGGGCCACCACGACCGACCCGTTCGACCGGGACATCTCCGGCTTCCCGCACTCGGTGGCCGACAGCGACTTCACCACCGTCGGCCAGATCTTCTCCGCCGAGGCCAATCCCGACCGCAAGAAGCCGTTCGACATCAGGACCGTGATGCGCGCCGTCGCCGACCAGGACCACCCGGTGCTGGAACGCTGGGCGGGCATGGCCGACGCGGACACCGCCGCCGTGCAGGACGTGCACCTCGGCGGTCTGCCGGTGTGCCTGCTGGGCATCGAGTCGCGTTCGGTGCCGCGCCGGGGCTTCCCGCCCACCGACGGACCGGACACCTACACCGCCGGCACGCTGTTCCCGCGCTCGTCGAAGAAGGCCGCGCGGGCGATCAACGCGGCCAGCGGCAACCGGCCGCTGGTGGTGCTGGCGAACCTGTCCGGCTTCGACGGCTCACCGGAGTCGATGCGCAAGCTGCAACTGGAGTACGGCGCGGAGATCGGCCGGGCGATCGTCAACTTCCGTGGCCCGATCGTGTTCTGCGTGATCTCGCGTTACCACGGCGGCGCGTTCGTGGTCTTCTCCAAGGCGTTGAACCCGAGCATGACCGTGCTGGCGCTG
>CAJCJE010000590.1 GCA_903970565.1 Candidatus Melainabacteria bacterium
AACGTCTGGTAGTCCGCAGCGCTGGTCGACTGCGCCTCGTCACCGCCGATGTTGATGTACGGGCCGGGCGTCATCGCGGCGAGCTGGCCGATCACGTCGTCGAGGAAGGTGTAGGTGATGGGCTTGCTCACGCAGAACGAGCTGAATCCGACATCGGTGCCGGTGTAGAGCGGCGGCGCGACGTCGTTGCAGTTGAGGTCGGCGTAGGAGGCCAGCGCGGCGTTGGAGTGCCCCGGCCCGTCGATCTCCGGCACGATCGTCACGTAGTGCGCCTGCGCGTAGGCGACGATCTGCCTGTACTGCGCCTGCGTGTAGAAGCCGCCTGCGCCGCCGCCGACCTCGGTGCTGCCGCCGACCGCGGTCAGCTGCGGCCAGCCGTTGATCGCGATCCGCCAACCCTGGTCGTCGGACAGGTGCAGGTGCAGGTAGTTGATCTTGTAGAGGGACGCCTCGTCGATGTAGCGCTCGACGATGCTCACCGGGAAGTAGTGCCGCGCGACGTCCAGCATGGTGCCTCGGTAGCTGAACCGGGGCGAGTCGGTGATCGATCCACCGGGCACCGTCCACGGTCCGGACTGCCTCGTGGTGCCGTCCGCCGCCGCGGGCAGCAGTTGCCGCAGGGTCTGCACGCCGTCGAACAGGCCCTCCGGCTGGTCGGCCCGGACGGTAACGCCCCTAGCGGTGACGCTGAGCTGGTAGCCCTCCTGCCCGAGGCTGCTCGGCCCGGACAGCAGCAGTGCGATCCCGGTGTCCGCGCGCCGGCCCCGGCGCGCGGCCGAGCCGATCACCGGCAGTGGGAAACCGGTCGTCCTCCGCAGCTCGCCGGCGAGCTGGCCGCCGATCGACGTGGCCGCGCCGGAACGGGTCTGGGCGTAGATGAGCGTGTTGTCGGTCACGTTGTAGCGGACGTTCGACGTGGTGACCGAGGCCGGCGCGGGCACCACGTCGCCGATGGTCGGGATCTGCGGCAGTGCGGTCGTCGAGGCCTGGCCGGGCGCGCCCCAGACGACGGTGGCCGTACCGGCCAGGGCGAGGCCGGCGGTCAGTACCGCCAACCGGCGCAACCCCGCGTGTACGGGTCGGTGCTGCATGAATGATCCTCCCAGGTCGGCACGGCGATCTGTGGCTGGTCTCCCGTTGCCTGGTCTACCCGGCCGTAGAGCGGAGTGGTATAGACCAATTGGTGGAATCTGGCCAAACGGGTGATCCGGTGCTTCCGGTGCCCGTGTTGCTCCGCACGCGGCGCCGATCTGCGGTACCGATCGGCTGAACGCCGATGTCAGTCGATTCGATAAGGTAGGGGCTGTCCGCACATGCCTTAATGCCGCTCTCAAGCGACTGCGCAAACAGGGAGCAACTGGTCATCGACGAGGGTCAGCTGATCGCCGGTCACTACCGGTTGTTGGAACGTGTCGGCAGTGGGTCGATGGGTGTGGTGTGGCGGGCGCGCGACGAGCGACTCGAACGGGTGGTCGCGGTCAAGCAACTGCTGCTGCAACCCGGCCTGACCGACGGACAGAAGCAGGACGCGCGACGCCGGGCGCTGCGGGAGGCCCGGATCGCCGCCAAACTGCACCATCCCAATGCGATCGTGGTCTTCGACGTCGCCGAGCACGAGAACGACCCGTGCATCGTGATGGAGTACCTCGCGGCGCGCAGCCTCGCCGAGATCCTCGGCGACCAGGGCAGCCTCTCGGTTGCCGAGGTGGCCGCGCTGGGCACCCAGATCGCCTCGGCGATCGCGGTCGCGCACGCCTCCGGCATCGTCCATCGGGATATCAAGCCGGGCAACATCCTGATCGCCGACAACGGTATCGCGAAGATCACCGACTTCGGTATCGCGCGCGCCGTCGGTGACGTCACGATCACCCAGACCGGCATGTTCGCCGGCACCCCCGCCTACCTGGCTCCCGAGGTCGCCAGGGGCTCCGATCCCAGCTCCGCCTCGGACGTCTTCTCCTTCGGCGCGACCCTGTACGACGCGGTCGAGGGCGGCCCGCCCTTCCCCGAGCGGCAGAACCAGTTGGCGCTGTTGCGCCTGGTGGCCGAGGGTATCGTGCAGCCGCCCAAGCAGGCCGGCGCGCTGACCTCGCTGCTGATGCAACTGCTGCGCTCGGAACCGAGCGACCGCCCGAGCATGTCCCAGGCCAGCCGGCTGCTGGCCGACCTGGCCGGCTCCAAGCTCCCCGCGACCGTGCTGGCCGGCGTCCCGCGCAATCCGACCAGGCCCGATCTGGTCCTGCCGTCCAAGTCGCCCGAAACGCCCGAGGTCAAGCCGGCCGAGGCCACCCCGGTCGAGGCCGTATCTGTCGAGACGACGTCGGCCGCCGAGGCCACGCCGACACCGGCCGAGGCTGCCGAGCCGGAACCCATGCGCTCCCCGGCCGTGCCCTCGGCGGCCTTCCTTCCGACCCAGACCGCGGTGGCCGGCCAACCCGGTCCGCCGAAGCAGTCGGACCCGCGTCGGCGCGCGATGCTGATCGGCGCCGTCGTGCTGGTGGTAGTGCTGGCCGGGGTCGGGATCGTGCTGGCCAACAGCGGCGGCGGGAAGACCACCGGCGGCCAGGCCAGCGGCGGCGGCCAGTCGGTCGCCAGCTCCCAGCCCAATGCCCCGACCACCGGGAAATCGGCGCCGAAGTCGGGGTCCGCTCAGAGGACCGCGCCGACGACCGCGGTGTCGACGTCCGGAGCCAGTCCCTCCAGCGGCACGATCCAGTTCACGCCGGCGGCCGAGCAGGTGCTCGCCTTCTACAACACCTCTGATCTGGTGTCCGCACCCTCTACCGGCTGGGCGCTGCTCACTTCCAACGCGCAGTCCTACTACGGCTCGGAGTCGGCCTTCACCTCCTACTGGGCGCAGTACTCGCAGGTGTCCTCCAGCGGGGAACACCCGGTCAGCCGCAACACGGACGGTTCGGTGCAGGTACCGGCCGACGTCGCGTACGGCACTACGTCGTCCTCGTCCTCGCAGACGGAGCATCTGAGCCTGCGGATAATCCAGAACAGCGACGGGCAGCTCATGATCGACAGTGACACCCGCATCCCCGGTACGGGCGGTAACACCTGACCTTGGTAGGCAGCTAGCTGACTGGCGCATGTGGGCCAGTCAGCAGCATGGTTCAGCGCATGTGCCGCTGTCCGAGGAGTTCGAGGCGGCCGGGTCGGCACTGGACGGTGGCACGGCCGGGCGGCTCTGCCGACAACGCATTCCTGTCCGTCCGGAAACCGGGTGCGGCCGGTGGGAGTTGATTCGGGTGAATCCGCCTGCGGCCCTTGGGCTCCGGCGGTCAGTGGCCAGGCTTGGCCGAGGTGAAGGTGATTACCGGCGGACGTGCCGGCGCCGTGGTCTCCTCCGGAGCCGGCGTGGAGGTGAAACCCGGCAACGTGGGCTGGCGCAACGGCGTCGGGACGGTCGGCCGCTGCTCGGCTGCGGCCTCTTTCGCCGACTCTGCCGAATCCGACTCTGCTGACGCCGACGCCGACGACTGCTTGGGCGCGGCGGTGGAGGTGGCCGGGACCGTGCTGCTCGGCGTCGTGGTTCGGGCGGCGGCCGACTTTGCCGGGGCCGATTTGGCCGGGGCCGACTTCGCGGCGGCGGATGTGGCCGAAGCGGGCTTCGTTTCGGTTGTCTTTGTTTCGGCCGACGTGACTGCCGTCGATTTCGCCGCCGACCTGGCAGTCGTCCTCGTCGATTTCGCCGGGACGGACCTGGCGGCAGGAGACGTGGGGTCGGGCTCGTCGAACGAGTCCACGTCCATCGTCAACTGGGTCGCGGAAATCCGGTGCGCGGACTTGATCGCGCTGCGCGGCGCCGGCCTGCCGCGGACGGTTTCCACGGCGGGGGTGGGCTCCTCTGGCGCGGCCGGGGTGACCGGCGCGCCG
>CAJCJE010000591.1 GCA_903970565.1 Candidatus Melainabacteria bacterium
CCAACCGTGATACATGATCAGCTTTCCGCCGTGCGCGGCGAAGGCCCGCAGGTCCGGGTTGTTCGCGTTGTAGATGGCATTGCCGAGAATGTTCAGCCTGGCGAGTTCGGCGTCGGTGAACCGGACGTCGGCGAGGCTGAGGTCGGCCGGCGGATTCGGCTCGAAGGCCATGTATCTCAGGTAGTTCAGCGCGAGCGTGGCCACCGGCGCGTCGCCCGGCGCCGTCGAATCGGCGGCCGGTTCGACGAAGTTGTCGGCCCAGCCCAGTTCCGAGCCGTACGGTTGGCCGCCGATCATGCTGCGGCCGTGCTCGTCAAGGGGTCCGAGATAGAACGAGCGCACCGCGTCGACCTGGGCCGGGGTCAGACAACTGTCGGTGTCCATGACGGCCGGACACTGGATCGAGGCCGGATCGAAGGCGCACAGGCAGGGGTCGGGGATGACGCCGTCGCTGTTCGCGCAGGCTTTCATGACGGCGGCGTGCAGGGCGGGGAGTTTCTCGGCGGTGAGGATCTGGTGGCCGGTGGAGTCGGTGTTGTGGTCGACCATCCAGGCGGCGAACAGGATGATCGCGGTCTGGTTGCTGACCGGCGCGCCGGCGATGATGCCGTCGAAGTCGTCCGGGTAGTCCTCGGCGAGGACCATCGCCTCCCGGCCGCCGGTCGAGCAACCGTCGAAATAGGAGTACGCGGGCAGGCGACCGTAGTAGCCGGCGATCACGGCCTTGGCGACCCGCGCGAGGCTGTGTTCGGAGGTGCGGCCGAACACGACGCGGGCCGGGAAGTCGTTCTTCGCCCAGGAACCGTCGCCGAGGCTGCTGCTGGTGTGCCCCTCGTCGTCGGAGCCGACCGCGAGCAGCCCGTTGTCGGCGGGCGCGCAGGTGTAGCCGCCGACGGGCACGGCCGAGGTGGTGATCTGGCCGCAGAAGTCACCACAGCCCTCCTGGACGTACTGGCCCTGCCAGCCGGTCGGGGGGAGCTTGAGTTCGAAACGGGTCGTGCCGGCAATGATTCCCCTGATGTCGCAGAAGGTCTGCGGCTGACCGGTGTTCGTCTCGGTTTCCAGCGCGGCCGAGGTGATGGTGCTCGGCGCCTCCGGCACGCGGCGGAAGTTCATCGTCGCCAGCGCGGAACAGTCCACCACCGGATCGATCGGCCCCTCCGAACCGCCTCGGTCACCGGCTCCTGTTGCGTTGATCCCGGCTGCGTTGATCCCGGCTGCGTTGATCCCCGTTGCGTTGATCCCGGCTGCGCTGGTCCCTGCTGCGCTGAATCCCGTTGCGCTGAATCCCGTTGCGTTGGCTCCCGTTGCGTTGGCTCCCGTTGCGTCGACCGGACCGGCCAGCGCGATGCCGAGCATCATCACCGGCACGAACGCCAGCGCGCCGGTCCGAACAAGTGTGCGCATTGCCTTTCACCCCTACAGCTCCTGCGAGTTCCGCGTCGAGAATCGTGGAACGGCGGGGGTGGTTCGGCCAATCCGGTTAGCTGCCAGGAGAGGTGGGGCTAGGCCCACCCCCTCGGGGTTGGCCGGTCGGGGCTTGGGGCTGGATCTGAGCGGCGATCACGTCGGGAATCTCAAGGTTCGGCACGTGGCCGACCTCGGGCAGAGATCAGGTCCGGTTCGTCCCGCCGCTGGAGAAGGACTGTCGTGGTGCTCATCGCGCCGTCTCGACGAGTCGCGCCGGACCGTCCTTGTCAACGCCGGATTCGATCTTGTCAACCGGTTATCCACAGGCCACGCAGTTATCCACAGCCACCGATTTCCGGTTTGGTATCCAAAACCGCAGGTCATAGGATTGACGCGGGGCGCCGGCCCCCGTCAAGGGTGAGAGATGACATATTTACGGACATCGTTGTCAACAGGTCCGTGACCAGCGCGAATATCAGTACTGATCAGTGATCGTTACGGTTGCGTGACCTGAAGTGGATCGTCAGCCGGGCGGCGAGTAGCCGGGCGCCGGTGGTGTACCGATGGGTTGGGGTCAGGACAGCGGCGAGATGTCACCCTCGGGGCGTTCGGCGTTCAGTAACTCCTCGTGCCACCGGTCCGCTTTCTGGTAACGGGCCAGCGCTTCGGAGTTGTCTGGGCCGCCGGTAGCCATCAGTTCCTCGTAGGCGAACGACATCGCGGCATTGGCCTGTCCCGCGAGCCGTAGCCGGTCGGCCATCGCTTGCGTCTCTCGCGGCATCGCCGACATCAGCCCGTCAACTGCGCGCCGGGCGTCCTCGGCACCGGGGCCGGTAAAGATCGGCTGCACGCCGAAGAACGTCCGAGCCAGGTCCGCGGACATGGTCGCGAAGTCGTTAGCGAGATCGGCGAACACTGCTGCGTGCACCTGATGGATGTTGGGCTCCTGCGCCGTTTCGTCATTCCCACGTTCCTTGGGCCCCAGCGGATCAACTGGCTCGGACTGCTCTCCCGTCACATCGACGAGCATGCCATGCGAGGGCCTCGGCGAACCGCCGATACTTCGACAACCATCAGCTCACTATTACTGTGCGCACTTCCCCGGTTACACGATTCGTCGTATCCTGGGTCGGTCGCGACAGTGGAGACCCCCCGCTCCACGCGTCGGGATGAAGGCGCAGCCCCTGCGACCCGGCCCCTCCCCCTAGCCGCTGGTCCGGGGGCTGCGCAGCGTGCGAACTGCGGTCACTGGACTCAGCAGGTTGTGTCCTCTGGGGTGGTGTACGACGTTTCCGCTGGTTAACGGCGTGGCGTCTCCATAAAGGACGGCCACCGCGTGATCCTTCGAGATGGCTAAATCGAGAAGGAGACAACGCGATGACCGCACCTGACAGTATCGACCCCACCAGTTGGCTGGACGACCAACTCGCCTCGGCGAGTCCCGACCTGCTCCGCAACATGGTCAAGACCTTCGCCGACGCGGTGATGTCCGCCGACGCCGACCAGGTCTGCAACGCCGACTACGGCACCCGCAGCCCCGAGCGGACCAACTCGCGCAACGGCTACCGCAGCCGGGACTGGGACACCCGCACCGGGACCGTGGAGCTGGCGATCCCGAAACTCCGGCACGGCAGCTACTTCCCGGACTGGCTGCTGCAACACCGCCGCCGCGCCGAACAAGCCCTGGTCACGGTAGTCGCGACCAGCTATCTGCTGGGCGTCTCGACCCGTCGAGTGGAGAAACTGGCCGAGCAACTCGGCGTGAAAAGCCTGTCGAAATCGCAGGTCAGTGAGATGGCGGGGCACCTGGACGCGCAGGTGAAAGCGTTTCGTGAGCGGCCGTTGGATGCCGGGCCGTACACGTTCGTCGCGATGGACGCGCTGACCATCAAGGTCCGCGAGGACGGCCGGATCGTGAACGTGCACGCCCTGATCGCCACCGGGGTGAACAACGACGGCCACCGGGAAATCCTCGGTCTGGAGGTCACCTCGGCCGAGGACGGGGCCGGCTGGTTGGCGTTCCTGCGGGGTCTGGTCGCTCGCGGTCTGGGCGGGGTGGGTCTGGTCACCAGCGACGCCCATACCGGCCTGACCGCTGCCGTCGCCTCCGCGCTGCCGGGCGCGGCCTGGCAGCGCTGCCGCACCCACTACCTGCGCAACCTCTTGACGAAGGTGCCGAAATCGGCGCAACCGGGCGTCGCGACCCTGGTCCGCACGATCTTTGACCAGGTCGATGCCGCGACGGTGGCTGAACAGTTCGGCAAGGTCGTGGCCTCGTTGTCCGACAAGCTCCCGGCCGCGGCCGAACATCTCGACCAAGCGCGGGAGGAACTGTTGGCGTTTACCGGTTTCCCGCGTGAGATCTGGAAACAGATCTGGTCGAACAACCCGCAGGAGCGGTTGAACAAGGAGATCCGGCGCCGCACCGATGTGGTCGGGATCTTCCCGAACCGGGCCGCGATCATCCGCCTGGTCGGCGCGGTGCTGACCGAACAGACCGACGAATGGGCCGAAGGGCACCGCTACATGGGGCCGGAGGTGTTGGCCCGCAGCAGGATGCATCTGCTTCCTGGCGAGGACACCGCCGCCGAGTTGAAGGAAATCATGGCGACCGAGACCATGACCGCCTAAAGTCCAAACTGGATCACGCGGAGCCGTTCTTACACCACTCCGCAGGGCATGACCACTCAGCACCACTATCGCCCTGGTCGGACGCGTGATAGCCCTGGTTCGGGGGTCGTGCCGTCTCGTCAGTTCTCACGACACCTCGGTTCGCCGCACCCGTTGCCCGTCATGAGGTTGTCGGCAGGTGCCCGAGCTTTTTGGCGGCAGCGGTGAGATGGCAACCGATGGAAACTCCGAGTACGGTTTGCCCCGCCGTATCCAGGGTGATCGCACCGTCGTCATTCACGTTGTGAAAGATCGCGTCATGGTCTCCGGGCGCGTCGTGCAACCGCTGGGGTTTCGGGTCGAAACCGTACTTGGCAGCGACTTGCCCAACGGTGTTGAGGGCTTGGTCCCACTGTGCGTCCGTCACGCCGGCTGGCGCTGTATAGATCGGCAGATGAAGGATTTCGCCGCTATCGCCAATACCAGGATAGTCACTGCCACACGCCGCGTTCACCGCACCCTGAAACTGGCTCCATGGTGTCAGCGTGGGTATAGCCGAGGACAGCGCTTGACGTAGCTCGCTGCTCAGTTGTTGATACTGCGCAGTGGCTTGGTCGATGTCGGGTCGCTGCATCAATGTCGCGAACACCGTGCTGGGGTCTCCGTTCACGGCTGCTCCTGATGTGAAGGGATCGTTCGAGTTGCCGCAACCGGCCAAAACCAGAGCTACGACGGCCGCCGAGCTTAGTAGCACTGCGCGCCGGATTTGGGTCGATACGACGGTCAATGTGCTCCTCCGGCGAGGGGAAGAGGTCCGTTGATGACCAGGTTGGGATGGCCACTGGTGATGGCCGCCATATTGAACAGACTGGTGGAGTTGTTGTCCAAATAGCCGCCGTGGCCGGATGTGGCATTCAACGACCCGAGCGGGCTGCCCGTGCTCGCATCTGTGGACAGTTGGTGATAGCTGTTGACAATGTCCGGGCTGCCGTAATAAGGGCTTGGTCCGAGAGTTCCATGCAGGGTGGGCACGATGCCATCATCCTGATCGTGCTCGTCGTAGAGATGTCCGGCCGGTACATCGAGGTGCTGGGGTCCTTGCCCCGGAGAGCCGAACAGGATCGCGTCGTTGACCGGGGTGTTCTGGCTGAGCGCGTATCCGGTTGTGGTGGATCCGTAGGAGTGGCCGAGGGCGGTCAGGTTCAGCGGCGTGTTGTTCAACTGGTGAACCGCGCCAATACCGTCATAGAACTGGGCCAGGTCTTTGCCGCCTACCTGGGCAGTCTCCGGACTGGCTACCGACGTACTTGGATCAAACACGCCGGGTATTTGCGGTGCCTGGTAGCCAATCCACGTCACCGTCGCAGTAGTTGGGCCGCCGGGATCTTTGGCAGAGAGGGTGGAGCTCATCGTCTGGAGGTTTGCCATGTCAGTGTCGTATTGCGCGAGATCGCCATCAACTGTGGTGGTAAAGCCAGGAGTGAAAAC
>CAJCJE010000592.1 GCA_903970565.1 Candidatus Melainabacteria bacterium
CCGCCGGAGATCCCCTGGACCACCCGACCGGCGATCAGTTCGGTCAACCCGACCGAGGAGGCCGTGATCGCCGACCCGATGCCGAACACCGCCAGACAGGCCTGCAACAGCACCCGCCGGCCGAGCACGTCGGAGAGCTGCCCCAGCAGCGGCATGGCCGCGACATAGCCGAGCAGGTAGCCGGTCACCACCGGGGTGGCCTGCTCAAGATGGTTGAGCGGCACGCCCTCGTCGCGCACGAGGTCGGTCAGGATGCCGACCACCACGTAGGCGTCCAGCGCCGCGAGCAGTACGGCGAGACCGCCGGCCCCGATCGCGATCCGCCGGCGACCACGCGAGGGAGCCGCAGGGGCCGAGGTGATCATCCGGTTGGCGCGCTCACCGAGACGGGCTGGTTGTAGTCCGACAGCGCCACGTCGACCGTCGCGCTCCCGCCGCCCACCACCGCCGGCACCACGAACTACGCCTTCACCGGCAGCGCCTTCGCATCCGCCGCCAGCCACAGCGTCGCGGTCACGTCCGAGGTGATACCCGGTATGAGCTGGGCCGCGACCGAACTCGCCACCTTCCCGGTGATCTTGTCGGTAGCCGTCCCGTTCACCGTGTCGGTGCCCTGCGATTTCGGGTCCTGCACGTTGGCCAGCACGTTCGCCACCCCGCGCTTCGGGTCCAGGATCGCGGTCGGGTCGAAGATCGACTTGGCCTCGGACGCCGGGATCTTCTGGTACCCGCCGGTCGGACCCTTGAGGTAGAACGTGTCACCGGTCAGCACGAAATCGACCTCGACGAGCTGGCCCAGCTCAGAGAGTTCCGCGCTGCCCTTCGCCTGACCGGCCGCGTTCAGGCTGCCGGTCGCGCTGTGCACCGGCACGGACGGCAGACTCCCGGAGATCGTCAGGTCGAACTGCACGCTGGTCACCGCCCGCATCGACGCGCTCGACGTACGCAACAGCGCGGCGGCGCTCGGCGCGTTCGCCGTCGGCGAGGCCGAACCGGGACCGGCGGTGTCGCTGCCGTTCTGGCAGCCAGCAGCCAGGGTGCCGACCACCGCGAGCGCGGCACAGAAAACCAGGATTCGACGGGTGCGCATGTCCTGGATGGTAGGGCTCCGGCGAACCCGCCGGAGCCACCCGACCGAGAAACCCCGGTCACAACCAGGCCAAGAAAACCAGGCCAAGAACCCGACCCGCCCGGCCGAGAAAACTGGCCGAGAAAACCGGCCGAGAAAAAACCCGGCCACCCGAAAGGGTGACCGGGTTGGTGAACGAACGCGGGCTCAGCCGGACTTCGTCGTCGCGGGCACGGTACTGATCACGGTGCCGAACTCGACGCCCTTCGCCTCCTTGCCGAAGAAGCTCAGCAGCGCCACCAGGATCAACACCGGCACGAGCGTCACCGTCAGCGCGAACGGATAGCCGTGCGAGGCGGCCAGCGCCTGCTGGATCGGCAGGTTGAACGCGGCAAGGCAGTTGCCGAGCTGATAGGTCACGCCGGGGTAGAAGCCGCGGATCGCGTCCGGCGACATCTCGGTGAGGTGCGCCGGGATGACACCCCAGGCGCCCTGCACCGCGAACTGCATCAGGAACGAGCCGAGGCACAGCATTCCGGCCGACGTCGAGTATGCGAACAGCGGAATGATCGGCAGGCCCAGCACCGCGCAGAAGATGATCGTGTGGCGGCGGCCGAACCGTTCCGAGAGGGTGCCGAAGATCAGGCCGCCGATGATCGCGCCGATGTTGTAGACCACCGCGATCCAGGTCGCCGTCGTCGCCGACAGCCCGGCGCCGTGCTCGCTGGTCGCCTTCAGGAAGGTCGGGTAGATGTCCTGGGTGCCGTGACTCATCCAGTTGAACACGGTCATCAGCAGGACCAGGTAGACGAACCGGCGAATGATCTTTCCGTTGAGCAGGATGTCCTTCACCGAGGTCTTGGTCGCCTTGAGCTGCTGCTGTGTCTTCTCCCAGACCTCCGACTCCTTCACCCGCGACCGGATGATCAGGCTGATCAGGGCCGGGATGATGCTCAGCGCGAACAGCCAGCGCCAGGACAGTCCCAGTTCGGAGTGCACCAGCAGATAGGCCAGCGCGGCGAGCAGGTAGCCGAAGGAGTAGCCCTCCTGGAGCAGGCCGGAGAAGAACCCGCGCCGGTTGGCCGGGATCTTCTCCATCGCCAGCGCCGCGCCGAGCCCCCACTCACCGCCCATCCCGATGCCGTAGAGCAGCCGCAGGATCACCAGCACGGTGAAGTTCGGCGCGAACGCGCAGAGGAACCCGATCACCGAGTAGAAGCAGACGTCCACGATCAGTGGCCGCCGCCGGCCCACCCGGTCGGCCCACAGCCCGAAGATCAGCGCGCCGACCGGCCGCATGAGCAGCGTCGCGGTGGTCACGAACGCCACCGTGGTCAGTGAGATGTGGAAGTCCTTGGCGATGTCGGCGTAGACGAGGACGACGATGAAATAGTCGAAGGCATCCATCGTCCAGCCGAGCACCGCGGCGAGAAACGCGTTTCTCTGGTCGGAGTTGAGTCGTTGCCTGGGCTGTCCGGACACGGCTGCGCTGCTGGTCACGGCGGTCCTTCCCTTGACCTGTTGTCGGACCGCTGATGACCGTGAGTGCGGCACCTGTAACACGATCATCTTCGCGGCTGCGCCGTTCGTACACCGAGAACTGGCCGGCAGGCAACTGTTCTCCAGATCACGAACAGATGACGGCCACCCCGTCCCGCCAGCCGGAAACCAATCAGAACCGCCAGAACCCCGCCGGACCCGCCGCAACTCGGCCGCGATGCCGACAGTCCACGGGCCCGATCCCTCCGGTCACCCGAACCGGGCGACCACCGACACCCGAAACAGGGTGTTTCCGGCGAGCCGGAAACACGGAGTTAACGACCCCTGCCTACCCTGCGGGTATGGATCGTCAGCGGGAGTTCGTGCTGCGCACCCTTGAGGAGCGCGACATCCGGTTCGTCCGGCTCTGGTTCACCGACGTGCTCGGCTTCCTCAAGTCGGTCGCGGTCGCGCCCGCCGAGCTGGAAGGCGCGTTCGCCGAGGGCATCGGCTTCGACGGCTCGGCCATCGAAGGCTTCTCCCGAGTCTACGAATCGGACATGATCGCCAAGCCGGACCCCTCCACTTTCCAGGTGCTGCCCTGGGAGACCGACGGTGGCGAGCACTACTCGGCGCGGATGTTCTGCGACATCGCCATGCCGGACGGGTCACCGTCCTGGGCCGACCCCCGGCACGTGCTGCGCCGCACCCTCGCCAAGGCCACCGAGGCCGGTTTCACCTGCTACGTGCATCCGGAGATCGAGTTCTTCCTGCTCGCCAACCTCACC
>CAJCJE010000593.1 GCA_903970565.1 Candidatus Melainabacteria bacterium
CAGGACATAGAGTGCCGTCAGGAGGGTGTTCAGTTCTTTGCTCACAACTTTGATCTTGGACACCCTCCTCCTGTGCCGTCTCACCGGCCCACTTCACATGATCTTCACCGCATCAATCATCTAGGAGTACTGGGCTTGCTCGAGCAGCCGCCAGCCGGGCTGCTCCTGTATCGCCGGCAGGTCCCCCGCTGCGCCGATCGCGGCGACGTAGCCGTCCGGCCGGACGAGGACGAGCGTGTCGTCGGTGACGCCGTAGGTGTCCGCGGCGTGACCGTCGACATCGACCACGTCCCCGTCCGGTGCCACCAGGAACGCCTCGCCGGGACGGCGGGTGGCTGCCTCCCGGATCGCGACCGCCGATCCCGCGCCGAAACCGAGCAACGTCCAATGTGGACCACGAAACAGGTCGAACAGCCGGACGGTCACGCCGTTCCCGTCGACGCACCGCGCGTCCGGTGCCCGGTCGCCCGCCCGCAGCCGGCCGTCCCGGTCGGTGAACTCGCGGGACAGCTCGCTCCCCCGGTAGCCCAACCCCAACTGCCGCACCTCGGAACCGCCCATGTCGCTGAACCTGTTCTCCCCCTTGGCAAATCCATCGGCGATCGTACGCAGCCGCTCGGTGCTGGTGCCCAGTGTCCAGGCGGCGATCGGCAGCCGTTCACTCTCGTAGCTGTCCAGCAACGAGTCCGGCTCGCCCGCCAACACCGCGGCGAGCTTCCAACCGAGGTTGTAGGCGTCCTGGATGCCGGTGTTCATGCCGAGACCCCCCGCGGGCGAGTGCACGTGGGCCGCGTCGCCCGCGACGAACACGCGCCCGACCCGGAAACGGTCGACGACCCGTTCGTTCACCCGGTACGTCGAGAGCCACGTCGGGTTCGCCAGTTCGACGCCGGGCAGGCCCGCGACATCGGCGAAGATCTGCTGGAACGCCGCGAGCGACGGCTCCGGCAGATCCGGCACCACTGCCTGCGCCTGCCACGACGACACGCCGGTGAACGGGCACAGCGCGAGGAAACCTCGTTCGCCCACCCACATGTGCCAGCGGTCCCTGGGCAGCCCGGTGACCTCCAGGTCAGCGATGATCATGGCGGCCGTCTCCGCCGTCTCGCCGGCGAACTCGATGCCCAGCGCCTTGCGGACCATGCTGTGGCCGCCGTCGCAGCCGACGAGGTAGTCGGCGGTGACCCGTTCGGTGCCCGCCGGACCGGTCAGCGTCACGGTCACGTCGTCGGCGGACTGCTCGAAGTCCACCAGTTCCGTGCCGAGTTCGACAGGCACGCCGAGCGTGGCCAGCCGGTCGCGCAGGATTCGCTCCGTGCGCCACTGCGGGATCACGACACTCTTCGGGTACGGCACGGCGGGCGTGCGCACCTGCTCGGCCTGCGGGTCGGTGTCCACCGGCGGCTCGCCCGGCCTGTAGTTGCGGAACCCGATGCCCTCGATGCCCCACTCGAACGCCTCGTCGACCACGCCGAGATCGTCGAGGACCTCCAGCGTGCGCGGTTGCAGGCCCTTGCCGCGCGAGCCGCCGAAGTACTCGCTCGCCCGGTCCACGATCCGCACCGCGACGTTTCTGCGGGCCAGTTCGCAGGCCAGCGCCAACCCGGTCGGACCGGCTCCCACCACCAGTACGGTCATCACTCCCCCTTGTCGTTGCTGGCTCCGGTGAGCCCGTCCAGTATCAGTTCGATCACCTGGTCCAGCACGCGCGGACGGTCGGCCAGCAGGCCACGAAACACCGGCACGACGACCAGCGAGGACAGTCCGACGGCGTACAGCACCTCGAACTCGACGTCCGCGCGGAACGTGCCGTCCGCCCTGCCGCGCCGGTAGATCTCGCGCAGCGACTCGGGCAACTGCTCGCCGGTCAGCCTCGGCCGCACCTGCCAGCCGCCCAGGCCCTCATGGAGGAGCAGCGGCCCGAGCAGCGGCCGAGCGGCGAACACCTCGGCGAACGCGCGAAACGCCGCCCGCATCGCCTCCTTTGGCGGCAGGTCGACGAGCTGGTCCAACCGAGCACGCCAGGCTCTGCCGAAGTCACCGACGTGCTCCTCCAGCACGGCCCGATACAGCCCGTCCTTGCTACCGAAGTGGTGGTAGATCATCCGCTCGTTCACGCCTGCCCGAGCCACCACTGCCTGCACTCGCGTGCCGCGGGGCCCGTGCAGCGCGAACTCCTCCGCCGCCGCGGCCAGCAACTTCGACCGGCTGTCCATGAAGTAAATGTTTACTGCGGACTGCCGCGACGTCAACCCCCATGAGGCACCGGTCACGGCTCGGTCGGTTCGGGGCGCCGCCCTCGGCGCTGGCAAGGACGGCGCACCGAACGGCCGAGAGGGTCCGGTCAGCGAAGGGTGCCGAAGTTGTGCCAGGTGACGGAGAACGAGTTGCCGTTGAGCTGACCGGGCGAGGCCAGCAGGTTGGTGCCCGTAGGGGGCTGAGTGGTGTTGTTGAGCATCGTCAGTGCGGTGGCCTGGTTGGCGAAGTTCCCGATCGGCTGACCGTTGACCAGGACGTTCTGGAAGGTCACGGTACCGAAATTCGTCAACTTCCCGGTCTGGTTCACCGCGGCCATGACCGGTGATTCGACAATGATCTCGGCGGAGTTCATCGCGGGTGGTTGAGTCCCGTTGGGATAATCGAAGTTCCCCTGGAAGGTCCAGTTCCGCGTGGCGTTGTGCAGATTGATGTTGAATGTGAGACCCCCCAGGTAGGTAATCAGGCAGGTGATCGTGTTCCCGACCGACACCGGGTATCGCGTCGAATCCAGTTTGATGTCGCCGGTATTGTTGTTCAGCTCCAGCTCGTACCAGCCTTCGTATTCCGGCACCGGAGGTTGGCCGGGGTCCTTGTAGTCGTTGACGTCGATCCCGGCCTGGGTCAGGCACATCGGGTTGACCAGGGAGCCGTTGAGTCCCACCCAGATCGTGGCCAGTGTGTAGTACTCGTCCCCCGGACCCGCCTGCGGCTGCGGCACCTGCCAGGTCGCGGACGCGCTCTGGAACGCTCCCTGCGGGCCGGTAATCATGTATCCGCACCAGTTTGGCGACGTGCCGTTGACGACCTGGGCCGTGGTGGCGGCCTTTGTTTCGATTGACATCGGGACCTCCCGAAGATGGGAACAGTTCTTGCAGCAAAACACCTGTTCCGGTCAACGAAACCTGAAGGCACCTATTCGGGGAACTGATTTCACCTGGCAGAAGTGCGCCGCAATGGTTGGTGTCCTTCCGTGACCGAGCGGCGCGGCCGGCCGGCGTACCTCTGACCTCCGGCCGCGCCGCGCCCTTTCAGACCACAGTGGACAGACGTTGCGGGAACCTCGGCACAACTCGACGATGTGTCCGGTTGGGATCTACACCCGGCGGTCTGGACAGGCCCTCCAGGGTCCCAGGCGCTGTCGTTGAGCGCCCCGGTGTGACCACTGGTGTCGGTCACCGACCCGTCGGAGTAGCTGGCCGTTCCGTAGTCGGGCAGGTCCTACAGTCCGCTGCCATCGCCCTTTCCGATGTCCTCCGAGATCACATCGGCCGAACTGTGCTCGCAGTCCTGGCCGCTCTGGCAGGCGATGGACTCGGTCAGCGTCATGCGCGGATGTTTGTCAGGCCGTCTGGACTGTTTGCTGCTTTTCCGGCGAGACGACCCAGGCCTGCGGGCAGCGAGCGCGGACGCGCGAGACATAGATGACGGTCCAGACCGTGAGCCCACCGGCGAACACGACCATCAACAGGGTGGACAGCCCGACGCCGACGTCGATGGGAACGAGGTAGATCATCGGGATGCGCACCAACGCCTCGGCGATCAGGCCGATGCCCCATACCAGCCCGGTACACCGAAACAGCCGCCGCGTCTCGGGCACCGCGCGGTACCGGCGCGCGAACTCGGCCGCCTGAGCGGGTTTCCAGGTCTGCACGGCGGCCAGCGCGAGCGGCCGGGAACTGCCCAGACTGATCAGGTGCACCAGCCCAGCGCCCGCCGTGCCGAACGAGTCCTTGATCAGCAGGAACCTCGGGTCGCCGCTGAGCAGGCCCAGGAGCAGCCCCAGCCCGAACACCATCATCATGGTCGCCGCGAACCAGGTTATCTGGTGGTTGCGCAGCGCGAACCAGATCAGCCGCGCGGTCGCGGCGAGGGTGGCCACGAGCAGCGCGAACCAGTCCGAGGCGCCGAAGAAGTGCATGACGTAGTACGCGACAAGGGGCAGTCCCAGGTCCAGGACCACGGCCAGCACCGTCGCGCCCCGACCGGGAGCGTTCCCTGGAGTGGGAGCCGGGTCGGATGTACTCTCCGTCATTGCGCTGACTCCTGGCTGCCGTCGGACGTCCGGTGCAAACACGATATCGGCGCGCTTCCCGAACCTGACCTGCCGAAGCCGATTCATAGGGAGTCCCTTAGCTGGCAGTTGTTCTTGATCAGGCCGCTGATCAACCTGAATGGTCCAGGGGTTTCACGCACACGGATCAGCTTGCGCGCACATCGGCTTCGGTGAGTTCGACGGACTCGCCCACCAGGGGCAGGGCGTCGGCGAGGCCCGCGCGGCCGGGGACGGCGAGTTTGCGGTAGGCGTTGGTGAGGTGCTTCTCCACGGTCCGCGTGCTCACCGACAGCGCGTCGGCGATCTCCTGGTTGGTGCGGCCGTTGGCGGCGAGGCCGGCCACGCGCCCCTCGGTCCTGGTGAGCGGCGAGCGGCCCTGCGACCAGCCTGCCGAGGACAGCTCGGCGCTCGCGCGCTCGACCAGCCAGCCCGCACCGCACCGGCTCGCGAGTTCACTACAGCGCCGCAACGATTCCTCCGCGCGCGGGTCTCCCGCGACCCGCAGCCTGCGGCCGAGCTGGACGAGAGCCTTGGCCCGCTCCACGCGGTTGTCCGAGTTCTCCAGCACCTCGACGGACTGCCGGAGCAGTTCGATGCTCTCGTCGCCGTCCACGAGCATTCCCCGTAGGCGCAGCGCGGCGCCGACCGTGGCGGGCGCGCCCCACGCGGTGGCATAGGCGTACTCCTCGGCGGCCAGCTCCCGCGCGGCGTCCAGGTCGCCGAGATGGCGGTACAGGTACGCGGCCCAGTATCGCCACGGATGCAGGCGGCCCGGCCTCGAAAGCCGCCCATGGGCTGGACACGTGG
>CAJCJE010000594.1 GCA_903970565.1 Candidatus Melainabacteria bacterium
CGTTGTGCAGCAGCACCCGCCGGTCTCCCCCGTCGGTGCCGCCGGCCAGCAGCACCACGTCCGGCCGGGCGGCCCGCAACGCGCGGATGCCGGCGCCGTCGAGTTCGCCCGAGGACACGTGTACGACCTTCGCGCCCGCCGAGAGCGCGACCCGGTAACCGGCCTCGGCGCTGATCAGCCGTTCCTGGCCGACCACGGCCAGCCGCAGGCCCCCACCGGCCGAGGAGCAGGCCAGCACCGGGGCGGCGGAGGCGCCGAGCGACGCGGTGACCTCGGCGATGCCGTCCATGACCTCGGGCGGGGTGGTCTGGTGCTGCGCGGTGCCGAGCAGGTCACCGGTCGGGGCGATCAGCGCGGCCTTGGTCCAGGTCGAGCCGACATCCAGGCACAGGAGGGCGGACATCTAGCAGACCGGCCCGGGGCCCAGCAGCGTCGTCATGGCCGCGACGCTACCGGGCGGCTACTCCACCGACGGTGGAACCCGCAGCGAGGCGCGGTCGAGGTCGGGTTCGAGGTAGATCAGCTTGGCCGCCGGCACCGCGGTCCGCACCCGCAGTTCGGCGTCGTCGATGGCGCGGGCGACCTCGTTCAGCGGCAGCGCGGCCACCAGCGCGATCTTGGCCGCGACCAGCAGCTCGTCCGGGGCGAGGTACTGGGTGCGGATGTGGATGACCCGCTCGACCCGGCCGCTTTCGAGCTGGCCGACGATCTCGGCGAGCAGCGCGGGCCCGGCGCCCTCGCCGATCAGCAGGCTCTTCATCTCCACGATCAGCACGGTCGCGAACACGCCGAGCAGCGCGCCGATGCAGACGGTGCCGATGCCGTCGAAGACCGGGTTGCCGGTCAGCGCCGAGAGCACGACGCCCAGCAGCGCGAACACCAGGCCGATCAGGGCGCCGGTGTCCTCCATGAGCACCACCGGCAGGTCCGGGGACTTGGCCTCCCGGACGAACGCCCACCAGCTCACCCTGCCCTTGGTCAGCCGCGATTCGCGCATCGCGGTGCGGAAGCTCAGGCCCTCCATGACCGCCGCGACGAACAGGATGACGATCGCCACCAGCGGCGAGTCCAGCGGATGCGGGTCGATGATCTTCTCGATACCCTCGTAGAGCGCGAAGATCGAGCCGACGCTGAACAGCAGCAGCGCGACGACGAAGCCGTAGAAGTAGCGCTCCCGGCCGAACCCGAAGGGGTGTTCGGTGGTGGCCTTGCGCTTGGAGGTCTTGCGCCCCACCAGGAGCAGACCCTGGTTGGAGGTGTCGGCGAGCGAGTGCACCGCCTCGGCGAGCATCGAGGAGGACCCGGTGAGCAGAAAGCCGACGAACTTCGCTATCGCGATCCCGGCATTGGCCGAGAGCGCGGCGACCACGGCCTTTCCGCCGCTCTGCGCTGACACCCGATCCGCCCCTGTCTTTCCGTACTACCGACGACTACCCGGATCGATACCCAGCACCAACGGACTAGCCGAATCCGGCGGTGGCCCGGAACAGCTGGGTCGCGCCGACACCCAGCGGACGCACCAGCACCGGGCCCTGCGCGCAGTCCAGTGCCGGCAGCCAGGCCGAGTCGCCGCGCGCCATCGTCAGCGGCGGCGCGCCGGGACGGCACAGTTGCGCGGCGCCCTCGGTGCAGATCAGCAGCTGCGGACCGATGTGGTCGATCAGCGCGTCCTGGTCACCGCTCTCCCCCGACCATTCCAACCGGGACAGTTCGAACTCCGGGGCGTCGGTCGGGTAGACGAGCGTGTGCGGGGCGACCAGCTCACCGCCCAGGACCGGCATGTCGTTGTGGCCGAAATCCAGCACCCGCAACAGTTCCGGCACGTCGACGTGCTTGGGGGTCAGGCCGCAGCGCAGGATGTTGTCGGAGTTGGCCTGGATCTCCACCGCCGTACCGCGCAGGTAGGCATGCGGATTGCCGGCGGCGAGGTAGACCGCTTCGCCGGGGCCCAGGACCAGCCGATTGAGCAGCAGCGCGGCGAGTACGCCCACGTCGCCGGGATACAGCTCGCCGAGTTCGAGCACGGTGCGGCATTCGGGGCTGAACGGGCCGTGGTCCTTGACCTGGAGCACGCAGGCGTCCAGCACCGAGGGCAGCAGATTGTCCAGCGCCGCGGCCGGCAGGGTGATCAGTGTGGTGAACAGGGTGCGCAGGCCGTCCGCGTCCGGCTGTTCGGCCAGCAGGTTGGCGTAGCGGTCGAAGTTGGCCGCGTCCAGCAGCTTGAACAGCTCGACCGTCCGGTGTGGATCACGGAAACCGGCCAGCACGTGGAACTCGGTGAGCGCGCAGACCAGTTCGGGTTTCGCGGTCGGGTCCGGATAGTTGCGGCTGGGTGCCTGCCGGGGAATGCCGGCGGCCTCCTCGCGCGCGAACCCGGCCAGCGCCTGCTCCAGCGACGGATGCGCCTGCATACTCATCGGCTCGTCGGCGGCGAGCAGCTTCAACAGGAAGGGCAGCCGGTTGTCCCAGCGCTTCGCGCAGGCCTCGCCGAGCATCCCGACCGGGTCGGCCTCCAACACCTGGAGCAGCGACCGCTCGACGCCGTCGGCTCCGATGACCGTGGACGGGGCGTCCGGGTGGGCGCCCATCCACAGTTCGGCCTCCGGATGCGGAGTGGGGACCGCACGGCCCTGCAACCGCGCGATGGCCGTGCGCGATCCCCACGCATACGGCCGAACCGCGTTTCGCAGCAACTCCACCGTCGAACCACTCCCTACGCCCACACCGCCGGAGCCGTTCCGACGGTTGCCTCCTACGCGCTGGCCGGCTCGTATCGACCGGAACCACCCAGCATTCCGCTGGCCAGTCCAAGGTAGACCGAGGCCATCTCGAACCGCAGGGCCAGCACGGCGGCCAGTACCGCCGGACCACCCTCGGTCTCCTCGGCCGGCAGCAGCAGATCCGCGCCGGGCAGGTCGTCGGTCGCGGCCAGCCGGTTGGCGATGGCCTGCGGCTCGTCGTTGATCGACAGCAGCAGCACCCGCGGCCCCCCGGCCACCGCGTCGTCCGGATCGGCGAAGATGTCCGCCCCGGCGCTGGCGCCGATGGCCGAGCGGTAGAGCACCCGTCGGCCGCAGAGCTGCGGATAGCCGGCATGGCTGGCGACCACACCGGCGAACCCGGCCAGCACCTCGGCGGCGTGGCAGGCCACCGCGGTCGCGACGTCGTCCAGGCCGCACAGCACCGGGGTGTGGTCGGCCATCCGCAGGGCCAGCGACTTCGCCGGATTGACGAAGGACTCGTAGCTGGCGTGGTCGCGCTCGGCTTCCCGGTCCAGTTCGTCGGCCAGGCGGCCGAGGTCGGTGCGCAGCAGGCCGAGGGTGTCCAACAGGATCAGCCCGGCGGCCAGCGCCCTCGGGTAGCCGAACCCGGCCGGCAGGTCGATCCTCGGCGGCAGCGTGACCGTGCCGGCGGCAGCCGCCGCGACCGGGCCCTCGGCCCGCGCGGTGACCACCACGGTGGCGCCGAAGCGGCGAGCCCGGTCGATCGAACCGGCCAGCTGCACGTCACCGGGGTCATCGCTGTGCACCAGCAGTACGTCCAGCGGGCCGACCCAGCTGGGCACGTCCGCACTGACGACCACCGGAACCGGACAGGTCGGCGGCAGCAGCGCGACCAGCAGTTGGGCCACGGCCGGCCCGATCCCCGGCCGGGTGACGATGACCAGGGCCCTGGGCCGCTCGCGGGCGAGGTCGGCCAGGTCGGTCTCGGCCGCCGCTTCGGCGGTCGCCCGCACCTG
>CAJCJE010000595.1 GCA_903970565.1 Candidatus Melainabacteria bacterium
CGTGAGGTGTGGGTCGCCTCTGGCCATGTGCAGACCTTCCACGACCCTCTGGTCGAGTGCACCTCCTGTCACCGCCGCTACCGCGCCGACCAGCTCGCCGAGGAGTACCAGGCGCGCAGCGGGAAGCCGACGTCCGAGGACAACCTCTCCGACGTGCCCTGCCCGAACTGTGGCACCAGGGGTGCCTACACCGCGCCGCGCGAGTTCAACATGATGCTCAAGACGCACCTGGGCCCGGTGGAGTCCGAGGAAGGTCTCGCCTACCTCCGGCCCGAGACCGCGCAGGGCATCTTCGTCAACTTCCTCAACGTGCAGACCACCTCGCGGCGCAAGCCGCCGTTCGGCATCGGCCAGATCGGTAAGTCCTTCCGCAACGAGATCACCCCCGGTAACTTCATCTTCCGCACTCGCGAGTTCGAACAGATGGAGATGGAGTTCTTCGTCGAGCCGGGCACCGACGAGGAATGGCACCAGTACTGGATCAACGAGCGCCAGCGCTGGTACACCGATCTCGGCATGTCCAAGGACAACATCCGGCTCTACGAACACGCCGAAGAAAAGCTGTCGCACTACGCCAAGCGCACCGTCGACATCGAGTACCGGTTCGAGTTCGGCGGATCGGAGTGGGGCGAACTGGAAGGCATCGCCAACCGCACCGACTTCGACCTGACCGCGCACAGCAACCAGTCCGGGGTCGACCTGTCCTACTTCGACCAGGCCTCCGGCACCCGTTACCGACCGTTCGTGATCGAACCGGCGGCCGGTGTCGGCCGGGCGATGATGGCCTTCCTGTTGGACGCCTACTTCGAGGACGAGGCCGCCAACGCCAAGGGGGGCGTCGACAAGCGGGTCGTGCTGCGTCTCGACCGCCGGTTGGCCCCGGTGAAGGTGGCCGTGCTGCCGCTGTCGCGCAACGCCGACCTCTCGCCGAAGGCCCGTGACCTCGCCGCCGCGCTGCGCCAGCACTGGAGCGTCGACTTCGACGACGCCGGCGCCATCGGGCGTCGCTACCGGCGGCAGGACGAGATCGGTACGCCGTTCTGTGTCACCGTGGACTTCGACAGCCTGACCGATCAGGCCGTCACGATCCGCGAACGGGACACCATGTCCCAGGAGCGAGTGTCGATGGACCAGGTCGAGTCCTACTTGGCGCCCCGGCTGTTGGGCTGCTGACCAGCCACCAAGGCGTTGCCTCGGCCGGTGGTGGCGGGTGTCGCGGTCGGTGGCCATGTTGATCTCCTTCTCGGGTGTGAGGCTGATCGGTTCTACCGATGAGCTGGGTGAGGGCCTGCCGGGTACTGGCCGAACGGGTCAGCACCCGGCAGGCAGTGCCATCACTGTCTGGTTAGGACGGTGAGGGGATCAGACCCCGGCCACCTGCTGAATCCAGGTGCGGTTCGCCGAGATGCTGGCGTACTGCTGGCTCTTGCCGTTCTCGTCGCCGGTCGAGCACACGCCGACCTCTTGGCCGGCCGCCATTTCCGGCCCACCGGAGTCACCGTTGTAGGCGGAGCCGGTGAGCCTGGTGCTACAGATCGCCGGACCCTGCGCGGCGTCCACGCAGTCCAGCGTCCGCACCTTGACCTTGGCCACCTTCAGCACCTGCGCCGGACCAGAGCCGGGCGCGGTCATGCCCCAGCCGTAGATCTCGTTGATCGCGCCGACCTTGGGGTCGGCGGTAGCCAACGTCACCGTCGGCACGTTCACCGGCGATGCCAGGTGCAGCAGGGCGAGGTCGGCGCTCGGGTCGACCTGTTCCTGGTCGACGGTGACCTGGTCACCGCCGCCGAGCTGCGTCGAACCGACCCGGACGCTCATGCCGCCCTTGTTGGCGCAGTGCCCAGCGGTGAGCACCCACTGCGGTGCGACCACCGTGCCCGAGCATTCGAATCCCATGCTGTTCCAGGAGACCTGCGCCGCCCACGGTGCGTTGGTGGCATCGGTGCCACCGAGGATGAACGGCCTCGGTGCCGGCGACTTGTGACCGGGCAGCACCGGATTGGCCGGAGTCGGCTGCTGGACGGGCTTGCCGTGACCAGCCGAACCGCGACCACCCGAGGCGTGACCGTTGGAACCGTGGCTGCCGGAACGGTGGCCGGTCGGACGGTGACCGGTCGAGCCGGTCCGGCCGGAGCCGTGGCCGTGCGAGCCCGTTCCGTGCGACCCGGTGCCGTGCGAGCCCTTGCCGCTGGTGCCGTGACCGGACGTGCCGTGCCCACGCGAGCCGTGGCTGCCCGAACCCGTGCTGCCGGAACCCTTGTGGTGCGAGCCTTTGCTCCCGGAGCCCTTATCGTGCGAGCCCTTGCTGTGCGAGCCTTTGCCACTCGAACCCTTGCCGCCGGAGCCCTTGCCCACCGTGCCGGTCCCGGCGGAACCGGGGCCGCCCTTGCCGGGAGTGCTGTGGCCACCGGGCAGACCCCTACCCGGCGTGCCGATGGGGCCGTGTCCGGCGGGTACGTGCGTGATGGGCGGGGCAATGACGGTACTGGTCACCGGCGGAGGGGTCGGAGCTACCGCCGCGTAGGCACTCGACGCCGCCGGCAGCACGCCGACCGCGAGAGCAGCGCCGCCGACGAGGGCCACGTTCAGAAACCTGTTCATGATGGACTGTCCTTTCGGGATGTGGATGTGCCTTACGAGCACGTGTTCAGCTCAGCAGGCGAAGGCGGGAGGGGAAAGCCTTCAAGATCCACTTGTGGACAGACGCATCGGTTGTGGACAACTCGGATGTGATTGGTTGGTCTTGTCGGGGTGGTGGTGTATAGGCGCCGATCAGGGCGGAGGGGGTGTGGATGTTCGGGGTTGGCGGGCGGCAGGTCGATTGTCTGATGTGGATCGGCAGGTCGGGCCGAGCGGGGCCGGGCGGGCCGAGCGGGAGCGGGTCAGAG
>CAJCJE010000596.1 GCA_903970565.1 Candidatus Melainabacteria bacterium
CGCCGCTCGACCAGGGCGGCCAACTCGGCCGGTCCGTGTACGTCGCCGGATGGGGTTTCCCCGCAGAACAAGGCGAAGTCGCTCGTCACCACGTCCCGGCCAGCTCCGCCCGGCCGTTACGCGGTTGTACCCAGCGACGCCCCAGTTCCTCGATCGCGGCCGGGTCGACCGGGTCAGCCACCGCCGGCGCCGGGGTGGGCTGGTCACAGACTTCCGATCGCGTTCACACCGGTTCCGCGTCCATTCCGGATGCCAATTCCAGATTTAGTTGCACGCGCGGGCTATCTGCGCAGGCTGTTATCCTGGCTCGACGAGAGCGGCCGAGGGCGAGGTAGGGCGAGGCCGAGGTGGTCCAGGAGGCGAGCATGGGCATCACCGATGACGCGGTGGAGGTCCGGGCGCAGGGCTGGCGCACCCTCACCGCGCTGCACGGCATGATCGAAACCGCGTTGGAGCGCGCGCTCCAGCGCGAACACGACCTGTCGGTCGTCGAGTTCACCGTGCTGGACGCGCTCAACCGGCAGCACGGCTTCCACCTCCGGGTACACCAGCTGGCGCGGGCGACGGCGCTGAGCGCGAGTGCGACCACCCGGCTGATCAACCGGCTGGAAGGCCGCGAGCTGATCTGCCGGTTCCTCTGCGAGGACGACCGCAGAGGCATCTACACCGAGTTGACCCACGACGGCAGGCAACTGCTGGAGCTGGCCCGGCCGACCCATGACGACACGCTGCGGGCCGCCCTGGGCACCGCGTCCGCGACACCCGAGCTGACGCCGCTGATCGAGGCCCTGTATGCCGTGGTGACGCCGAGCTGAGCACCCGCCCTCGGTCGCGGCGCGGTGCCGAGGACCTCCGTATCATCGCCGGGCGAGGGGTAGCCGAGCGAAACCGATCTGAGGGGGGCCGGATGGCTGAGGACACCGTGACGCGGCGGGACACCGCCGGGTCGGTACGGCTCGGCCTCCTGCTGGGAATGGTCGGCGGCTTTCTGGACGCTTTCACCTATATCGCGCACGGCGGGGTGTTCTCCAACGCGCAGACCGGGAACGTGGTGCTGCTCGGGATCTTCGCGGCGCGCGGCAACTGGTCGCGGGCGCTGCGGCAGGTGTTGCCGCTGCTGGCTTTCGTCCTCGGCGTGTTCACCGCGGAGACGATGACGCATCCTCGGGTGAAGGCAAGAATTCGACGGCCGATGCGGGCCGCGCTGATCGCCGAGATCGTGGTGTTGGTGGTGGTCGCGTTCATACCGGACGGGGTGGCCGGGTTCGCGGTGGTGGTGGCGGTCTCCTATGTCGCGTCGGTGCAGAACTCGACGTTCGACACGCTGCGGAAGTGGCCGTTCAACACCGTGACGCTGACCGGGAACCTGCGCACCATGACGCGGTCGACCTACCGGGCGCTGGTGCTGCGCGCCAGGGGCGAGGGCGAGAAGGCGCGGAGTTTCGCGGTGGTGTGCGCGGCCTTTCTGGCCGGTGCGCTGATCGGGGCACTGAGCGCGGCGGGCTGGGGCAACCGCGCGGCGTGGGTCGGCGCGGGTCTGCTGGGGGCCGCGTTGTTGCTGTTCGTCCTGGAGGAACCGCGCAACCGTCGTCCCGACGCGGTGGGAGGTACGCGATGACCGAGCCGGAGAGCACGAACACCGGCAACACGAACACCGGCAACAGCGATACCGGAAGCAGGGACGCCGGAAGCACGGACGCGGCGAGGTTCACCAGGCGGGTGGAGGATTTCCGCTGCGCGCACTGCGACCGGCCGGTGCGCGGCAACGGATACACCAACCACTGCCCGTACTGCCTGCACTCCAAGCACGTCGACATCAATCCGGGCGACCGGGCCGCGAACTGCGGCGGCCTGATGGCGCCGGTCGCGGCCGGGATCGAGCGGGACAAGTACTTCGTGGTGCAGCAGTGCGAACGCTGCGGGCACCTGCGCAGGAACAAAACCGTTGCCGCGGACGACAGGGCGGTCATTCTCGGCTATTTCGGCCGACCGATTCCCAGTCGCCGGTAGTAGCCGGTGGACCGGTGGTAACCAGTGGAACTGTCCACGGCGGACGGTCGGGCCGGTGCCACAGTCGCGCGGGTGTGACCTCGACCGTCCGCCGTGGCGGGCTACTTCTGGTTCACCGAGGCAAGGCCGGCCGGGGCCGCGTCCAGTGCCTTGTGAATGGCATCCGCCAGGGCCAGCGCGGATTCCTCGGTGAGTTCCACCGCGACCCTGGCCGCCGGGCCGAGGTCGGGGTTGGCAAAGTCGATGTTCAGGGTGTGCGTGAACTGCGCGTGGACCGCGTGGTCGACGTACACGGCGGCGTGCTGGACACCGAACCAGCCCTGCGCCCCCTTGCCACTGCCGTCGATGGCGATCTTCTCGGTGTGGTGGGTGCACATGGTCAGGCCGCCAGGTGCTGGCCGTAGAACGCGAAGATCTTCTGCCAGCCGTCCACCGCGGCCTCCACCCGGTAGCTCGGCCGGTCGACCGCGAAGAAGGCGTGGCCGGCACCGTCGTAGGTGTGGAACTCGTGTGCCTTGCCCAGCTTGGTGAGTTCCTCGTCGAGGATCTTGACCTCGTCCGGGCCGGGGAAGCCGTCCTCGGCGCCGAACAGGCCCAGCAGCGGGCAGTGCAGGTCGGCGGCGCGGTGCAGCAGGGAGGTCGCCTTGAGCGGGAACTCGGCGGGCGGGGTGTTCACCACGAACGCGCCGTAGCAGTCCACCGCCGCGTCGATGTCCAGGCTGACGGCGGCCAGGAAGGTCTGCCGACCTCCAGAGCAGTGCCCGATCACGCCGATCCTGCCGTTCGCGCCGTCCAGCGCGCGCAGGTACTTGGCGGCACCGTCCACATCGCCGACCAGGCGCTCGTCCGGAACCCCGCCCGAGGCGCGGACCGTGGCGGCGGCGTCGTCCGGGCTGGCGCCGGGTGCCTCCCGTGCGTACAGGTTCGGGCACAGCGCCGCGTAACCGTTCGCGGCGAAGGTGCGGACCATTTCCTTGGTCGCCGCGTCGTATCCGGGCATGTGGTGGATCACCACGACGCCACCGAACGGGGCCGCGTCAAGGGGGCGGGCGAGATACGCCTCGATCTCGTCATCGTTGTGGCCGGTGATCGTAACGGTCTCCGCCCGCAGGGCATCCGACATTGTGCGGTTCCTCTCCAGATCAACCAGATTCCGCCCTGCCGGAACCGACCAACGATCCGGCTCCTGACAGTGGCTGCGAACTCACCCTACTCGGCTCCGAAGTGGTGCTTCGTCGGTTGACAGATGAAGCACTGATGTACAGGCATGGGATATCATCCGACCACGTGAGCACGAAAAATGCGGGCGGCCGGCCTCGGTTGAGGCCGGCCGCCCGCATTTTCGCTGTTCGGTGTGTGGTCAGACCCTGGCGGTCGCACTGCTGTCGGTTGGCGCACCGATGCCGACCTCGAGCGGGAAATGGCAGGCCGCCTGGTGTCCCCCGGTACCGAAGGTCCGCAGTGGTGGTTCCTCGTTCGCGCAGATGTCCTGGGCGAACGGACACCGGGTACGGAATCGGCAGCCGGAGGGCGGATTCACCGCCGAGGGCAGCTCGCCGCGAACACCGTCGTCCTTCTTGGCCCGGCTCGCCCACGGATCGGCGACCGGGATGGTGTCGATCAGGCCCCTGGTGTAGGGATGGTGCGGCCGGTTGTAGACCGATTCGGCCGGACCGACCTCGACCAGTTTGCCCAGGTACATCACGCCGATGGTGTTGGACAGGTACCGCACCACCGACAGATCGTGCGAGATGAACACGTAGGTCAGGCCGTGCCGTTTGCGCAGCTCGCTCATCAGGTTCAGGATCTGCGCCTGGATCGACACGTCCAAAGCGGACACCGGCTCGTCGGCCACGATCAGTTTCGGTTGCAGGGCAAGGGCCCTGGCCAGACCGATGCGCTGGCGCTGGCCGCCGGAGAACTCGTGCGGATAGCGTTCCGCCGCGCTGCGCGGCAGACCGACCTCGCCGAGCAGTTCCCGCACCCGATTCGCGCGAGAGGCCCGGTTGCCGACCCCGTGGATGGCCAGCGGCTCGGCCAGGATCGCGCCGACCCGCATCCGGGGATCGAGTGAGGCGTAGGCATCCTGGAAGATCAGCTGGGTGTCCCGCTGCCGGGTTCGCCGCTGCCGGCCACGCAGCGCGGTGAACTCGGTGCCGTCGATCCGGATGACGCCGGAGTCGGCGGTTTCCATGCCGACGATCGAGCGGCCGATGGTGGTCTTGCCGCAGCCGGACTCACCGACGAGACCGAAGGTCTCCCCGTCTGCCACGGTGAAACTGACATCGGCGATCGCCGACACCGAGCCGACCCTGCGTTGCAGAATCGCGCCGGCGGTGATCGGGAAGTCCTTCACCAGGTGCTCGACGACCAGCAGCGGTTCCCGGCGGGCCGGCGCGCCCTGGACCGTCGCGCCCTGGGTCGTCACGCTCTGGACCGTCACGCCGGTAGCGGCGGACGGGGTGGCCGCGTCCGGGTCTGCTTCGCGCCGGCGGATCTGGTGCGAGGAGGTCGCGCCGTGCAGTTCCGGATC
>CAJCJE010000597.1 GCA_903970565.1 Candidatus Melainabacteria bacterium
GGCGACCGCCTCGGCGATGGCCAGCGCGTGTGCCCGCAGGTACGGCCCGCAGGAGAAGGAGTCCCACTGCTGCGCGGCCTCGTCCTCATCGGGCTCGAACGTCACCAGCCACGGCAGCTCCGCGAAGGAGGCATCCTCGTCGTCGGTGATCTCGAGCGAGATAACAGCACCCACCGTGTGTCCTTCCTAGTCAACTACCGCGCCAGGCTAGCGCAGCGCGGCGTCACCTTCGCGGGCGCGGCGAGGCAGCATCTCCGGCCTCGCCGCACCGTCGGCGTACACGCCCGCAACGGAGTTGCCTATCACCTTCGGTAACAGTCCGGCTACAAAAGCAACAACTCCTCCCGGCGTCATGCAAAATTATTCCGCCGGGGTCGGAAAAATATTTTCTGATGATTCCGATAATCGCGCATTATCAGCGCCAAGACTATCTTTACCAGCAGGTCACAGCTCCTCCGACAGGATCGGTAGGCAGCTGGCGTCACCATAAATTGTTGTTTTGAGCTGATGCTCAACTGTCATGAAGATTGTTGCCTTTTCCCCGGTAATGTTGTCGAAGCCGCCCGGACAGCCGACAATTCGGCGAACGCGGCCCGTGCCGGAAGGGAAAGGCATGTTGATATCAAACAATCGCCAACTTGATGTGCTGTCCGACGCACAGGCGGAGTTATGCGCTTTGGCCGGACGCCGGCCGTCCCCGGATTTCTATGCCGCCAAACTCGCGCGCGTCTGGGGCCGCGCGGCGAACGCCACGGCATACACCGATCTCCCGCCGTGGAGTACCGCGGCGTTCCGCGCGCTGCCGCCGACCACCCGTACCGACCTGAAGGCCGACCCGTGGTCCTACGTCGCGGTCGGTTGGCAGCGCACCGCGAAGTACTACGAGACGACCGGAACGTCCGGCCAGGTCACCCCGACCCCGCGCACCGTCGAGGACATCGTCTACAACGCGATCTCGGTCGCGCAGGCCTGGCGTGGGGTGCTCGCCGACGACGACCGGGTGGCGATCCTGCTGCCCTCGGACGTCGTGCCGGTCGCCGACCTGGTGGTGTCGGTCAGCGAATACCTCGGCCTGCCACACGCCCGGCTCTACCCCTTCGCCGTCGGCATCGCCGACTACGGCCGGGTCATCGACCTGTGGCGGACGCTGCGGCCGACCGCGGTCTTCCTCGCCCCCGGCGTCGCCGTTCAGCTGACCCGCTTTCTCAAGCAGCGCAACCAGTTCGACGACCTGCGCGCTTCGGTGCGCACCATGATGCTGCTCGGTGAGGTGAGCACCGAGGCGCTGCGCGCTCGGCTCGGCTCGTGGTGGACGGCGAAGGTCTACGACGCCAGCTACGGCAGCACCGAGACCGGCACGCTCGCCGCGACCTGTCACCGGGCGCGGCTACACCTGCTCACCGGCGCCAACTACTTCGAACTGGCCACCCCGGCCGGCACGATCGAGCCGCTGCGTACCGGGGCGCGGGGTCGGCTGGTGGTCACCCCGCTGAACCTGCACGCCCGGCCGCTGCTGCGGCTGGACACCGGCGACGAGGTCGCGCTGGAGGCGGACTGTCCGTGCGGCAACCCGGCCCCGGTGATCACCGTCGGCGGTCGCAGTACCGATGTGCTGCGGGTGCACGAGGTGCCGCTGACCATCCGCGCGGTCGAGGACCTCGTCTACGGCGCGACGCGGGCCACCGGCTACCTGGTGGAAACCGATCCGGCCGGCCGGTACGTCCGGCTGTTGCTGGAACGCGACGTGCGGGCCGAACGCGGCAGTGAACCCGGTGAGATCGATGCGTTGCAGGAGACTTCCGCGCGCGAACTCGGCCTGCGCTGGGACGTGGTCTCGTTCGTCAACTCGCTGCCGAGCACGACGAAGGCCGGGGGCTCGCAGAAAAGCTGGAAACGCTCGAACATCCGAGTCGTGGAGCCGACATGACGGCCGCGCCGATCGCAGTCGCACCGATCGCAGTCGCACCAGCGGGAGCCGTATCCGCCACGTTCGCGGCCGGCTCGGGCGAGGCCGATCTGTGGTGTACCTACGCCGCGATCCGGACCCTGAACTGGCTGGGGCGCGGCGAGGCGGTCACCGATCCGGCCGGCACCGCCGACTTCCTGCTCGGTCGCGCGAACAGCGACGGTGGCTACGCCTGGACGCGCGGGATGCCCTCGGACGCCTGGGCGACCTTCTACTGCACGCAGGCGCTCACCGATCTCGGTGTCGAAGTGCCGAAAGCCGACCGGACCGCCGGCTGGCTGCGCCGCTGCCGCGCCGACGGCGCGTTCGCGATGATGCCCGGCCAGCGGGCCGACGCGTGGGCGACGCACTTCAGTACCAGGACCGCGATCGACGTCTGCCACACCGATGTCCCGGACCGGGCCGGGTTGCTGGACTGGCTGGCCGGGTTGCAGACGGCCGAGGGCGGCCTGTCCTGGTCGCCGGACCATGCCGTCGCCGGGGGCGCGGACGTACGGGCCTGCCACTACGGCATCGCCGCCTGGGACCGGCTGAACTCGGTCGAGCCGACCCCGCCGCCCTGGCGGCTGCCGAGCCTGCTGGCCTGGTTGCGCGCCCAGCAGGGCGCCGACGGCGGATTCCGGTTCGCCCCCGAGGCCGACACGCCGTGTCTGTGGGCGACCTACCGGGCGAGTTCGGCGCTGGCCATGCTGGGCGGTCGGATCGACCAGGCCACGGTGGCCGGGATCGGGCGGCGGCGCGGGCCGGGCGGCGGATTCCAACGCTGGAACGGCTATCCGATCGAGGACGTCTGGGCCGCGTTCTGCGCGGTCGGCTCGCTGCGCGCGGCCGGTGTCCCGGTCACGGGTCTCGCCCCGGAACTGGTCGAGCGGATCGCGACCTTCGCCAGTCCGCGCGGCGGCTACACCTACCGCGAGCCGGAGGACGCGGCGGACGTGCTGAGTACCTCGGCGGCGGTGCTGACCGATCCCGAGGACCCGCGAAATCCCGCCCGGCGGGCCTGGCTGGCCGGTTGTCAGCTGCCCAACGAGGGCGGCCTGATGTACATGCCGGGGCGTGGCGCCGAGGTGCGCTGCACCCTGTGGGGCCTGGCGGCGGGTGCGGTGACGACGAGTTCCGGGGCGGCGCGCCG
>CAJCJE010000598.1 GCA_903970565.1 Candidatus Melainabacteria bacterium
GTCACCGAGCAGGTCACCGCCCCCGCGCCGACCGCCAAGCTCGGCCCCGAGGGCTCGCCGGCCGGCAGATCGGTCACCTTCGCGGTGCCGGCGGGACTGGCGCAGCTCAACGCGGACATCATCATCCCGGACCCGAACAACAGCACCGATGTCGGCATCACCCTCGTCGACCCGACCGGCAAACTGAGCCAGATCTCCTACTCCTACAACGCGGACTTCCCCGGTGCCGCGCCGGCACCCAACATCCAGCACGTCGAGGTGCAGTCGCCGGTGGCGGGAAACTGGACGGCGAAGTTCTTCTGGAACGCCGGAGACGTCGACCTCCAGGCGCCGCCGGCCGCGCCGGGCAGCTATCGCGGGACCATGTCGTTTCGGGTCACCGGCCAGCACGACCTGACCAGCAACGCCACCTCGGCGGTCACCATCCCGGCCCACGCCAGCGCGACCGTCCCGGTGCCGGTCACCTTCCCGACCGCGCCCGGCGATCATCCGGAATCCGTGCAGTTCACCGGCAGCACCGGTGCGCACACCTCGATCCCGGTGGCGCGCCGGACCCTGATCCCGTCGGCCGGCGGCGCGTTCAGCACCTCGATCACCAGCACCGTCGGGCGTGATCTCGGCCAGCTGAGCACCTACAACATTGATGTGCCGGCCGGGAAGAAGGACCTCGACGTCTCCTTCCACACCGCCGACGCCAGCGCGGACAACACCTACACCTACTACCTGGTCGACCCGGCCGGCACCATCGTCGCCACCGACACGACCCCGACGAACACGGTGCGCGGCATCGGCGCGAACACACCGCTGGCCGACGCATTCGTCACCGCGGTCAACCCGGTCGCCGGCCGGTGGGAGATCGACGTCCAGCTGGATCTGACGGTCAGCGGCAAGGAGTTCACCCAGACCGTGTCCGGCGCGCTCAGCTATGACACCGCGAAGGTCGACGACTACCGTACGCTGCCGACCTCCGCGCACACCCGGATCACGGCGGGCAGCGACAACACCGTCGACGTCCGGGTCACCAACACCACCGGGATCGGGCGCACCTTCACCCTGTCCGCCACCGCGAAGGACATCACCGGCGGCGCGGTCAGCACCGGCGTCTACCTGCCGGCCGGGGTGAGCGCGCTGCTCACCGCGACGCTGACCCCGGTGGCCAAGGCCGGCACGGTGGCAACCGGGACGCTGTCGGTGGACAGCAACTCCAGCAATCCGAAAACGTTCGGCAACAGCCACCCCGATCCCTACTACCTGCAACAGACCGCGGCCCTGCCCTACACCTACACGGTGAGCTGACCGGCCGATCCGAGGCCAGGAATGGTCGGGCTGAACGCGCCAAGCGTGCGCGGCGCCGAACTCGACGCCGCCACCGATACGGTAGTCCGCAATAGCTGCCGGTGGTTCGAGCAGCATCGCCGTTTACTCAAGCCAGCTCCTCAACGGCGCGCATAGATTTACGTTGATAACAAAGGGATTCACCAGCCGCTGAGCGGCTTCCAGGCCGACACGCAGCTCGCCACGACGCTGCCTGTGCTGGCCTGGTGGAGGTGAACGGGGAATCGGCTTCGCTACGCGAACACAGTCAGTAGCGCCTGGCCGTCCCTGGCCGCCGGCCAGGCGGCCAGGGGCCGAAGTCGGCAAAGTCATGACGGGAAAGGGACTGGCGGCGAGCCGGGGTGGAACGCGGTCCGATTTATCCGGCGACGTCACTGGCCGGCCTCATTATCTCGGCCGACAATGCTCACCCGGCGTCAGATGGCGCCGATTCCCGGACGACCGACCAGTCGACGTCGATCTTCTCCAACCGGTCGAACTCGGCGTCGGAGAGTTTCCTGGCCGCCGCGAACACCGCTTCCTGGGCTTCCTTCATCCGTTTGTCGACCAGGGTGCTGAGTTCCAGGGCCAGCCGCCCGGTCTGGCGGATCGTGGTCTCGTCGACCTGCGGCCGGGTGATCGAGGTGATCACGATTCCCTCGGCCCTGCCGCCCGTCTGCCCGGCGGAGGATTCGGGCGACTGGGACACTCCGACGAAGAACTCCTCGCGCGGATTGGCCGCGCCGTCGATCAGGAAGTCCCGCAGCCTGCCGAGCAGTTGGTGCCACTTGACCACGTCGCCGGTCAGACCGGTCTCGGAGAGATCGGTGACGGAGAGGCGTTTGCCGTGTTCGCCCTTGCGGAAGCACCGCGCGTAGCTGTTGAGCGCGGCCAGCCACAACGACTCCAGCACCACGCTGTCCTGCTGCTGTCCCCTGGCCAGCTCGCCGAGCAGCCGTTCACAGGAACCGAGGACGAACTGTAGATCATCGAAGATCGCGGCGAGATCGGCGAGCGCGAGCGCGTCCTTGCCGCGCAACTGCCGCGCGCTCGGCGCCGATTCGGCTTCGGCCGGCGGGGTGCTCGTCCGCGCCAGATCATCAGCAGCCTGATGATCCAGGGTTTCCTGGTTCGCGGTGGGCTGGTCGGACATTCAGGCACACTCCTCCGGTTTGCCGAATGGCTGGACCCCCAGCAGACCCCAGGACCGACCTTCCTCGGGTCTTACTTTGAGACAGCCCACCCGGGAGCTTTGAGACAGCCCACCGCGAGAGCCCCGGCGCGATCGATCGACGGCGGTCAGAGCAGCCGGCGCTGCACGACATCGGCGAGGACCGTGCGCACGACCTGCTCGACGGCGCCGGCCGGCGGCGGTGGGTCCTCGTGGCCGGCACGGAGCAGGTGACCGGCCCCGATCAGCGCGAGCGATTCGGTGTCCGTGTCGGCCGCGAGCCGGCCCAGTTCGCGTTCGTCGGCGAGGTACCCGGCGATCATGGCCGTGGCTTCGACCAGCACCGGCACGCCCCTGCGCCGGGTCAGTCGCAGCCGGGCGCGCAGTTCGTCCCGGAAGACGACCAGGCCGACGATCCCGACCGCGACCGTGTCGAACACCTCGGTCAGCGCACCGGCGAGGTTGCCGATGACCGTGCCGGTGCCCGCCGACGCGCGCAGCGCCACGGCCTGCGCGTCGATCCGGGCGATGCGCTCGGCGACAAGTTCGGCGAGGAAGGCGTCGAAGTCGGTGAAATGCCGGTGCGGCACACCCTTGGCGCAACCGGCCTCGGTGGTGACCGCCCGGCTGGTCAACGCGCTCGGCCCGGCCCGCGGCAGGATGCGCCCGGCCGCGTCGAACAGCTGCTGGCGCACGTCTGGAATGGCTGTCCCGGTCGGCACCCTGCCGCTCTCCTTCCCCGTCCTCATACTTCCGGCGACATACTTCCGGCGACATGCCCTCGGCGAACGCGAATGCGAACCGATTGCCGAGTGGGCACATGCCCACTCTACCGGCGCCGGAACAACTGGTGGCGGTACTCGCGGCCACCGAAGCAGCCATCGACGCGATCGGCGGCAGCTTCACCATGCGCTATACCACGATGGCGATCATCGCGACGCGCACCGACAACGATCTCGCCCCTGACGCCATTCCGGGGATCAC